>CAYWJZ010000101.1:0-4428 GCA_964458635.1 uncultured Atribacterota bacterium | reverse complement strand
TTATATGCTCATTGGAGGTGATTGGAATCAACTTTTGGATCCTGGATTATTAGTTCACTATGGTGAGAGTGTGCCAGATTGGCTGGGAACTTTGCCGAAAGAGATCTATGATTTGAATTTTAATCTGGCCTTTGATTCCAGTACTAATACAGTGAGAGATAATGCCACTCCTTATACCAAAGGGGAAAACTTTGCAACAGTTATTGATGGATTTTTGATCTCCCCCAACCTGGAAATTATTGATACCAAAACTCATGATCTGGGATTTAAAAACAGTGACCATAATCCGGTAACTGTTACTGTGAAGTACAAATGAGGAATAAATATCGCACCTGCAAAGTGGGTGGCTTTCAGAATCCTTAAAGGGGATTAATTTTCCCCTCTTTACCTGGTTATACTTTTTAGTTATATTTTAACTGAATATTTCTAAGTAACATAACTATTTGGATTTCAGGTGAAAAATAATCATATGGCAAGAATAAATCTTGAATGTTTCTGATTGCATATAGCAATATTTTCTGTATTATAGTAAAATAGAAAACTGAAAACAAATAAGTACCACGGCATACATGAATAGTTTTGGGGATATAGCTCAGTTGGGAGAGCGCTGCGTTCGCATCGCAGAGGTCAGGGGTTCGAATCCCCTTATCTCCACCAGGAATATAAAAAGATTAGGGGTATTTTGTTATTTTTTTGTATCTTTTGGGTTGCAAAGAAAGTTGATTGATGAATAAAAAATCTATTTTTTAAAGAAGGGGGGAAAATGAAGCACAGTAATCGTTTGTTATCAGAGAAGAGTCTCTATCTTCGACAACATGCCTATCAGCCGGTTGATTGGTATCCCTGGAAAGAAGAAGCTTTTAAGAAAGCCGAAAAAGAAAACAAGCCCATATTTCTTTCTATTGGATATTCGACCTGTCATTGGTGTCATGTTATGGCTCAAGAGTCTTTTGATGATCCGGAAATAGCCCAGTTAATCAACCAGGTATTTATCCCCATTAAAGTGGACCGGGAAGAACGACCGGATATCGACAAAATATATATGCAGGTGGTCACTATGATGACTGGTCAGGGAGGCTGGCCGTTAACCATTTTTCTGACACCGGAGAAAAAACCATTCTTTGCAGCTACCTATCTTCCCAAGGAAAACCAGTATAGCCAAAGGGGTTTAAGAGAAATTGTCTTACAGATCAAGAATTTATGGAAAAATCGACAAGAATTTATTGAACAACAATCAGAAAAACTGCTTGGTTTACTGCAAAAAAACAGCCTTACAGCCAAAGGGGAGAGCTTAACGCAGGATATTTTAGCTGAAGCTTATGAATATTTTTCAATACAATTTGACAGTAAATTTGGTGGGTTTGGCCAGGCACCTAAATTTCCTTCCCCACATCAACTTTTATTCCTTTTGAGATATTGGTTTCGAACCGGGGATAAACAAGCACTCATTATGGTGGAGGTAACCCTGCAGTCCATGCAGAAGGGAGGTATTTTCGATCAGGTGGGGTTTGGTTTTCATCGCTATTCTACAGATGCAGCCTGGATAGTTCCCCATTTTGAGAAAATGCTCTATGACCAGGCATTGCTGGTCATAGCCTATCTGGAAGCCTTCCAGGTTACCGGTAAGGATATTTATCAGGAGACGGCAAGAAAGATTTTGAATTATGTATTGCGGGATATGACCTCCCAAGGAGGCGGATTTTATTCAGCTGAGGATGCTGACAGCGAAGGGGAAGAAGGCAAGTTCTATCTCTGGACTGAAGATGAGTTAAAAGAGGTTTTAGAGAAAGATGAACTAGCATTTGTCCAAAAATATTTCCATATTCAATCAGTAGGAAATCTGGCGACGATGGGACATCCCGAGAATATCTTTGGAAAAAGAAATATTTTTTATCAAGATAGTTTTGAAAAATCTGTAATGGATAATTCAGAAGGAAAAACAAAAGTCGAAAAAGAAAAATGGGATAGGATTCGGAAAAAACTATACAAAACCCGCACAAAAGGCATACCTCCCGAAAAAGACACCAAGATTTTGACTGATTGGAATGGACTGATGATTGCCGCATTGGCAAAAGCCGGACGCATTTTAGAAGAAGATTTATATATTCAGACAGCGAAAAAAGCAATGAGTTTTATCTTTTCGAATTTAATGGATAACCGGCATCGAGTATTACACCGCTACTGGGAAGGAGAAGCCGGGGTTACGGGGTACCTTGATGATTATGCCTTTCTCATCTGGAGCCTACTGGAATTGTATGAAACTACTTTTTCCACCGAATATTTACAGAAGGCATTGAATTTAAATCAGGTCCTGATGTCAGACTACTGGGATGAGAAAAATGGGGGGTTTTATTTTACTTCCAAGCAGGCTGAGCCAGTATTGGTTCGGCAAAAAGAGCTTTATGATGGTGCTATTCCATCCGGTAATTCTGTTGCCTTTTTAAATTTGCTTCGTTTAGCTCATTTAACCGGAGATGAACAGTTAAACCACAAGGCATATGAGCTACTGAAAGCCTTTTCTCCCATGATTGAACAAAATCCACCTGCTTATACCTATTTTCTTATTGGTGTTGACTTTATTATAGGTCCAACTTATGAGGTAATCATTATTGGGGATTCCGATAAAGATGATACCAAAAAAATGTTGCGTGTTTTACAGCAAAATTACCTGCCTAGGAAGGTAATTATTTTACGACCTGCAAAAAATAAAGTTCAGGAAATTGATAAGATGATAAATTTTAATCTTCCTTCAGAAAAAATAACCGAAAAAGCCACCGCTTATATCTGCAAGGATTATGTTTGTATGGCACCAACCGCCGATATACAGAAGATAATAAATTTATTAAAAGATAGATAAAATTTTATAATTTGACATAATAATTCTAAAAGTAGTAGAATAATTGTAGTAAATATTTAAAACAAAAAAGAACCTGCTTTTCAAAAATACTTAAGAAACTGGTTGACCTGAAAACCAAAAGTGGTAATGCAAATAGTAATAATAATTCGATCAACACTCCCTGACCGGATAGACTTATCTGGTTTCGCGAGTGTTTTTTGTCTTAAGACAAGCTAGAGGAGAAATATTTATTCTCAGCTCAGCCATTTATATAAATTTATATATCTGAAAGAAAGTAAATATGAAGATAGTACAGGTTGCACCACTATTTGAAAGCGTTCCACCCAAGTATCACAGAGGAACTGAAAGAATCCTTTCTTTCCTGTATTGCCTCAAAACAATATGCAAAACATATAGTAGAAACACTTACCTACCTCTTATCCTGTGGCTTGTATTCTGCAAGCATGGTCTGCTGGTTCGGTATTTTTACTTCTTGAAAGCTGTCTGGGGTTAAAAGTAATAGGTTCGGAATTACCTTAGAAAGACTGATGATGGATTCCATGTTATAATATACAAATAATACAGGAGAAGAGGTTGTTTGATGAACAAGCAGGTGATAATTAGCTATCTGCGAAATTTATATCAGGCTGTTAAGAAAGATGAGGTTTCTTCACTGGGTGCCCAGCTAAGTTATTTTTTTATTCTGTCTGTCTTTCCCTTTCTGATTTTCCTGGTTACACTGCTGGACTATACACCGCTGACCGAGCAGGATACAATAGAGGAGATATCAGTACTTCTCCCGGAGTCTGCCTTTGCCATTGTCAAGGAAATTCTTACGGAGGTAGCGGCAGCCGATAACTTTACGCTGCTTTCCCTGGGTATCCTTGGTACAATCTGGACAGCTTCCCGGGGCAGTGCCGCTTTGATTAAGGCGATTAATCGGGCTTACGGGATAGCAGAAACCCGGTCTTTCTTTAAACTTAATGCTATCGGAGTTTTGTCCACTTTTGCCCTGGCCCTAATTATTATCTTCTCCCTGAGCTTGCTGGTCTTTGGCCGGTATCTTGGCTCAATTGCCTTTCAATATATTGGTATGGAAGAATTCTTTCATGCTATATGGCCTTTTTTGCGTTTTAGTATTCCATTACTTATTATTTTTTGTGTGTTTAGCCTCTTATATCTGTATGCGCCGGACTCTCGCCTCCGCTTTCGCGATATTTATCCAGGTGCGATTATCGCTACACTGGCCTGGTTAACTGCTACACAGCTGTTTGCATATTATGTGAACAATATTGCCAATTTTTCCAGGATGTACGGCAGTCTGGGCGGTATTATAGTTTTTCTGGTCTGGCTCTATATCAGCAGTTCGATTGCTTTGTTGGGTGCGGAAATAAACGCCGTGTCTGACCAGAGATTTAAAACGAAAAATGGAGAATAGTGCGGTCTATAACAATAAGAGTCAACCTCAGTGATTTACACAGCATTTTTCTGCGATTGTGTCAGAAGCTTTCTATAAGTCAAAAAAAATTTCATATTCATTGATAGTGTAAAATTTCAGTAGGGGTTTTCTAAGATATCACTTGTCAGTAGGT
>CAYWJZ010000100.1:0-4443 GCA_964458635.1 uncultured Atribacterota bacterium | reverse complement strand
TATCTATGCCTAATATCTTCAAAATGCTTTCTCCTTTTTAATTTTGAGATTATGCAATATACAGAAATATAATTTTTAATTTCTTAAATATTATAATACAGAAAAAATAAAATAAAATAAAGTAATATTATTAGTAGAATATTTGGATAAAACTCCAAAATAATAGTGGGAAAGATGTATTATTAGGAAATATTAATAATAATTGGTTAGATATTAAATGAAGTCAGAGAAATTGATCTAATTATTTAAAATATTTTCAATATTTTCAAAAATAGATTTTAATTTTTCCGGATTTGTACCACCGGCCTGAGCAAAATGTCTCTTACCGCCTCCTCGACCGTTAACAGCCCGGGCAATCGGTTTAATAATCTTATCAGCATCATAGCCCTTGTTAATTAAATCATCGCTTACCATTACAATGATATTACTCTTGTTAGCTGATAATTCTGTTGCCAGGATTATAATTCCGGACTTTATTTTTTCCTTAATTAAGTCTCCTGTTTCCCTCAGCTCTTTCTTGTCCTTGGTGTCGATCATTGATGCGATAATATTGTTCTGGTCAATTGTTTTTTTATTCCGGATAATTTCATCAACACGATATGGTAGCATTTTTTTCCAGAGCAATTTATATTCACGTTTCATGGTTTCATTTTCAGAAAGCAATTGCTTTATTTTCTCAACCATTTTTTTACGAGATGTTCCCAGCAAATTCTCCAACTCCTGTAATTCTTTTTCCATGTTTTTTATAGCTTTCCATGCCCTGTCTCTGGTAACTGCTTCAATTCTGCGTATTCCGCTTCCGATACCCTGTTCAGAAATTATTTTAAAAATACCAATTTTAGAGGTTTGGTCCAGATGAGTTCCTCCACAAAGTTCTCGGCTAAAACCTCCAATATCAATCATCCTGACTTCATCACCGTATTTTTCACCAAATAGTGCAATCGCGCCTTTTTCCTGAGCAGCTTTGTAATTTGTAATCTCTGATTTTACCTGATAATTTTCTTCAATTTTTTCATTGACTATTTTTTCGATTTTTTCCAATTCTTCTACTGTTAAGGGCTTGTAATGAGTATAATCAAAGCGAAGATGTTGGGCTGTAACTGAAGATCCGGATTGTTTAACATGATTCCCTAGAACTTCTCTTAAGGCATGATGCAGCAAATGAGTTGCAGTGTGGTTTGCGGCAATGGCAATTCTTTCTTGATCATCAATTTCTGCTTTTACTTTTTGCTTTATTTGGAAATAACCTTTTTCCATTTTTATATAATGAGCAATAATTCCATCTAAAGGCATTTGAGTGTCATAAACGTGCGCCAATGCAGAGCTTTCGTTTAAACTATAAATTATCCCGCAATCTCCCTTTTGTCCACCTTTTTCAGCATAAAAAGGAGTTTCCTTTAATATTATTATACCTTCCTGGTCAGAATCTATTCTTGCTACCTGTTTTCCCTCCTGGATTAGGGCAATAATTTCAGTATCGGAGGAAATCTGATGATATCCGGTAAAAATGCTTTCTCCATATTTCCTTAAAATTTCCCGGTAAATCTCTTCCTGTTTTTCCTGTACTCCGGTATCGATTTTGGCATGTCCCCAGGATTGCCTTGAGCGTTCCTTCTGTTTTGTCATATATTTTTCATAACTTTCTTCGTCTACAGATAGTCCTGTTTCTGCTAAAATGTCTTTGGTAATTTCCAGGGGGAATCCATAAGTATCATAGAGGGTAAAAGCATCTTTTCCGCTTAATACTTTCTGATTGCCGCGTTTTAATTTTTCAATATAAGTTTCCAAAATATTGAGCCCAAGACTGAGAGTTTCCTGAAAACGTTTTTCTTCAGTTAAAATGATTTCATAGGTATTTTTTTCTTTTTCTTTTAATTCAGGGTAGGCTTGTTGCATAAGTTCTATAACAATTGGCGCAAGGTCATATAAAAAAGGTTCATCCAGACCCATAACCTTTCCGTAACGGAATGCCCTTCTCAAAAGCATTCTTAATACATAACCCCTGCCCTCGTTAGACGGCAATATACCGTCTGATATCATAAAGACTAAAGCCCTTATATGGTCCGAAATAACCTTTAAGGCAATATCATGTCTTTCATTTTCTTGGTAATGAATACCAGCCTTTTCAGCAGTGTAACGTATAATAGGTAAAAATAAATCTGTTTCAAAATCTGAAGGTACTTTTTGCAATACAGAAGCAATTCTTTCTAAACCCAGTCCTGTATCAATGTTTTTATTTGGCAGAGGCTCCAGTGAACCATCTTCCTTTCTATTGAACTGCATAAAAACCAGATTCCAAAGTTCTAAATAGCGTTCATCGACTCCTACACCTCCACCTCTTTTGGTAGCCCTTTCTGGTCCAAGATCAATGTATATTTCAGAGCAAGGTCCGCAAGGGCCTATCGGGCCGACCTTCCAAAAATTATCTTCTTCCCCTAGACGGACAATATGGCTTTCCGGTATACCGACCATATTATGCCACAGTTTAAATGACTCATCATCATCTTGGTAAATTGATACATATAATTTATCTTTCGGGAAACCAATAACTCCGGTAAAAAATTCCCAGCTCCACTGAATAGCCTCTTGCTTAAAATAATCACCAAATGAAAAATTACCCAGCATTTCAAAAAAGGTATGATGACGGGCAGTTTTTCCGACGTTATCTATATCATTAGTTCTAAGACATTTTTGGGAAGTGGTTGCCCTTTTCAGTGATGATTTGTGCTGTCCCATAAATATCGGTTTAAAGGGAACCATACCGGCAATGGTAAATAAGATAGTGGGGTCCTCAGGGACTAGTGAGGCACTGGGAACAATTTTGTGTTCCTTTGTTTGAAAAAAATTTAAAAATGCCTCTCTGATCTGATGACTGCTCATTCTTCTCATATTATTCTCCCTATACTGCTACTCGTAATACTTCTTCAATAGTAGTAATACCTTCCAGAGCTTTATTTACTCCACTATCTAAAAGAGTACGCATTCCACTATTAATTGCTACTTCTTTGATTTCATTGCTGGAGGTATTTTTCATGATCATTGATCGTATTTCATCATTAATTCTAACTATTTCAAATATGGCAGTCCTTCCCCTATAACCGGTATTTTTACAATAATCACACCCTTTGCCCCTGTAGAGTTTAATGTTTTCCGGATCGGGAAGTTCAAAGTTTATTTTGAGGCTTTCCAGGGCACCTTTTTCGGGTAGATATTCTTCTACACATTTAGGGCAAATCTTCCGTACTAATCTCTGCGCCATAACGCTAACCACTGAGGAACTAATTAAAAAAGGAGCAATACCCATATCAACCATACGGGTAAGAGAACTTACGGCATCATTGGTATGGAGAGTGCTAAAAACCAGATGCCCGGTTAAGGCTGATTGAACAGCAATATGTGCGGTTTCCGGATCTCTCATTTCACCTACCATGATGATATCCGGATCCTGGCGTAAGATGGACCGAAGGGCATTGGCAAAGGTTAGATCAATTTTTGGTCTAACATTAATTTGATTAATTCTTTCCAATTTATACTCTACAGGGTCTTCAACGGTAATGACATTCTTTTCTAGGGAATCAATTTCATTAAGAGCCCCATATAAAGTAGTGCTTTTTCCACTGCCAGTAGGTCCGGTAATGAGAATAACGCCATAGGAAGCAGTAATCATACTACGAAAATCTTTTAGCTGGTTTTCTGTAAATCCTACATTATCCAGAGAAATAACCCCCTGACTTTTATCTAAAAGACGCAGGACAATTTTTTCTTCATATACTGTTGGAATTGAAGAGACTCTCAAGTCTACTTCCTTAGCTCCGAAACGTAACTGGAAACGTCCGTCTTGAGGAAGCCGACGTTCGGCAATATCCATGTGTGATAATATCTTTATCCTGGAAATAATCGCGGGTTTGATTCTTAGTGGTAACATGCGAACATCATGCAAAATACCGTCAATACGGTACCTGATTAATAGTCCCCTTTTATTGGGCTCCAGATGGATATCACTGGCTCTTTCTTTGATTCCTTGTACTATCAGCATATTAACCAGCTGAATAACAGGGGCTTCCTGACTAATGGCTTCAAGTTCGGATAGGTTGACTTCAGCACTGTAATCACTAACGGAGGAGGCATCAACCTTTTCTATAATATCATCAAAACGCCCTCCCACATCATAATAACTGCTTAGTGCATTATTAATATCATCCTCACTGGCAAATTTAGGATCGACATCCATTTTTGTATATTCTTTAATGTAATCAATGGTGTTTGCGTCCAGTGGATTGGCCATGGCAATAGTCAGAGTGTTATTTTCTTTGCTTAGTGGAATAATTTTGTAACGTAATGCAATTCTTTTGGGTACAAGAGAGACAATCTCCGGGTCAAGAATTACGTCTTCTAATTCAATATATTCTGCCTCATAGACATGTTGTAATGCCTGCAAAAGTT
>CAYWJZ010000099.1:0-4476 GCA_964458635.1 uncultured Atribacterota bacterium | reverse complement strand
AAATCGGCATCCTGGTAGACATCTTTGCGGTTACCAATGGCAAGGATTCTTATTTCATTATCCACAACTTTATAAATAATTCGCCAGTCCCCTACCCGAAGTTTGCGGTAGCCTTTTAAAGTTCCATGCAGATAAAGTCCATACTTTACTGGATTAATCATTAAACGATTTCTGATGGCTCTTTCTATTCTTATAGCAATATCATGACTTAATCTTGGAATATCTTCGTTTTTTACCTTGGGATGATATCTAACTTTCACTTTTATTTGTTATTCCAAACTTCTTCATGGCTTAAGCCATTTTTCCAATTAAAATCTTTTTCTCTTTCAGATGCAATCATATCAAAATATCTATCTTCTGTGATTTCTAATCCTTCACAGATTAAATCTCTGCATAGACTGGAAATTGATACTCCTCTTTCTTTTGCCATTTTTTTTATTAAGTCCCTCACCTGCGGTTCTAAGGATACAAGTGTTCTTTGATTATTCATATTTATCACCAACTTATAATCTTGATATTATTAACCTATTTATCTATCAACTTTTTTATGTAGTATCATATGTGATACAAAAATTTCAATATATAGGAATATATCTTATTACGTATACCGTAAAAATACAAATAACAAATACGGGATGCAAGGTACAGGATGAAGTTTCAAGTTAATACTATTTGCCAGTTGGTAAATTTACATTGATTATTATCTTTCATTTATTCCTGCAGTATTGACGTTATACGGTATACGTTATACGTAATACCTTTATACTTACAGATTATATTCTTCTGAAAAAGAGTCCGGGAATTCAACTTTTTCAATAGCGGTATTAATGGCAAAAATGCGAATATTGTTATCACCACGATCTACCGGATAGATAAAGAATCCTATTTTGGTGGGATTGTAGCTGTAACTGGTACCGTATAGTTTTTCACCATCCTGGAAGTGGGCTATTACACGTCGTTGAGTGGGGATATTCAGATTATAATTTTCAAAAGTTCTTACTTTTTTATAATCACTGTTCCCGATAAAATCTTTAACAAAAAAGATTGCCTTCAGGTCTGAAACTCTGATATCAAGTTTTTCACTGTCTGAATATTCTTTTAAGGGATGAAGAAAAAATATATCCCTGTTGGGATTAAAGTTATCAACCCATCCCTTGATTTTTTTACCGTTTTTATATTTTAGTACTACTTTATGTCCGGGCATTTAATAAATACCTGCATGAATTAAATGTTAGTATACCGTATTACGTATAACGTATAGCGTGAAAATCGTATTGCGTCGTGCGTATTTCGTGATGATCACTTTTTTCTAACGCTTTTATCTTATCCTCATCATACTTCCCTCTTCCCTCGGAGGGAGAGGGTCAAGGTGAGGGGAGGGACAATTTAAATTCCTAATTGCCAAACCCTGAGATCCTGATAAGTTTTAATTTTTCTTCAGTCATTTTTTCCCTTTTATGGTAATTGACTCAATACGCAATACGCATGACGCACGGCGAGATTAATTTTCATAAAGGTAAATATCGAAATCTTCGCTGCCGAATTTTTTAACATGTACTTTTTCCAGAGCACTGCGAGGAACAAAGACACGGTCATTATTATCCTGCTGGTCAATGGGGTAAACAAAAAACCCATCACGATCCGGTGCGTAGCTATGAGTGGTACCGTAAAAATTCTCTCCATCTTTAAAAATAACTATTATCTTTCTCTGTGACGGTGGTCCTGAATCATAACCGTTAAATGTTCTTACTTTTTGGTATTCCTTATTCCCCAGAAAATCTTTCACAAAAAATACTGCTTTTATCTTGTTTAATTCCACCTCAACCTGCTCGTCCAGTCCTCCTTCTTGATATTCTTCAATAGGACGTACATGAAAAAGGTCTTTATTGGGATTAAAATCCGTAGTATATCCTTTTATGATTTTACCGTCATTATATTTTACAACGATCTTCTTCCCTAACATCTTCCGGGACTCCTTTTATATTTATAGATTTTTTTTTAGATCTTCGAGAGCAGATTGTTTAACCCGTGATACCTGTCTTTGTGTTAAACCCATTTTTTTTGCCGTGCGGGTTTGAGTTAAATCTTTTACAAAAAGATAGTATATAACATCCTTTTGTATTTTTTTTAAAGTATTAAATGCATTTTTAAGCTGTATGATATCCTCAATAGGTAATTGGAAAGAACGGTATCCCTTACTCCTAACCTGTTCCAGTACCGGTACATGGTTTTCTTCTTCCTGCCTCACACTGCTATCCAGAGAAATCACCTGCACAGAATCCCTGCCCTTTAGTATTTCATTGAGCCCTTCTTCGGTGATATTGAAATAGTCTGCAATTTCACTGACAGTGGGAAAACGATTATTTTCTTGCCGAAAATTTTCAGTGTATTTATCAATTTTTCTATTATATTCCTTTACCCAATGGGGAATATTTACAATGGTATGTTTGTCCCTTATATAGTGACGTATCTCGCCATTAATTAACCAGGTAGCGTATGTTTCAAATTTAACGCCCCTCTTTTTATCAAAGAGATTCAGGGCATTTATCAAACCTAGATAAGCAATCTGTTCCAGATCCTCAAGCGGCTCCCCGGAATTATGATATTTCCGGGCAATTGATTTTATTAATGGTCGATATTGCTTTATGGTTTCATCGTTAAATTTTTTTAATACTTTCCCGTTACTATCCATTTTCCTTTCTTTTCATTTCTTTCTTTATTTTAGCATAGTCCGGTGGTTCTTTGATGTCCATCATTCTTCTGTTTTTATCAATTGAGACTTTATGTACTGATTCCCGGGCTTTCAAGGCCTCCTTTAGTCCTTTTGGTGATAAATTAAGCATACGGGATAGTTCCTTAAAATCCGGAAATCTATTAAATTGTTTACGATAAGTAACTATTATTCGATTGATAAAGCTATTCATCATCTTCAACCAGGAAGGTACATTGATTTTTTTATGTTTTTCTCTGATGAAATGGCGAATTTCGCCGGCCATAATATGGCGAGCATATTCTTCAAAAGTGATGCTTTTTGTGCCTTTATATAAATTTATGGCATTTAAAAGACCGATATATGCTACCTGTTTAAGCTCTTCTTCAGATTCTCCGGAATTTTGAAATTCTTTGACGACCTTTTCCAGTAAATCCAGATATTGCTCTGCTTTTCTTTTATTATCATAACTATTTTTACTTTTATGGTTATTTGTTAATTCATTTTCTTTCAAAAGATTTCAACCTCTTTTAAATATTTTTCTAAACTAGTTCAACCATGCTGAATATAGGCAGATACATGGCAATAACCAAAACACCGACCCCAAGTGCTACAACTGCCATCATTATAGGTTCTATGACCGAAGTCAATTGTTCAACGGCTCTTCCCACTTCCTGATCATAAAACTGAGAAACATTTAATAACATTGTTTCCAACTCACCACTCTCTTCTCCCACCATAATCATCTGGGTAACCATGGGGGGAAAGACTCCGCTCTCTTCCAGGGGTGCGGAAATACTTTGCCCCTCTTTAATGCGGTCTGCAGATTCTATAACCGCTTCTGCGATAATATCATTACCGATTGATTCTGCCGATACTTTCAAGGATTGAATGATAGGAACTCCACTTTGTATCAGGGTGCCAAGGATTCTGGTAAAACGGTTTATGGCAGTTTTTAGAAGCAGATTACCGAAAACAGGTATTTTTAATTTTATCCGGTCAATATTTTTATGACCTCGTTTGGTCCGATTGTAGGAAATGAATAAAAAAACAATTAAGGCAGCTACGGCAAAAAAGATATACCAATAGGTATTAAAAAGCACTGTAAATTCAACTAACATTTTGGTTAAAAAAGGAAGCTGACCACCAAATTGTTGAAACACTCCTATAAATTGAGGCAGTATAAAAGTTAACATAAATATACCCATAATAACCGCAGCCCCCATGATAAATCCTGGATAGGTCATGGCGGATTTTATTTTTTGCCTTAACTCATATTCTTTTTCCATAAGTGTTGCCATACGATTTAAAATATCATCAAGAACTCCGCCTATTTCTCCTGCTTTGATCATATTAATATAGAGTTTGGAAAATGTTTCGGGATGGTTGGCAAAAGCATCTGTTAGTGTTGCACCTTGCTCCACGTTTTTTTTGATATCATCAATTTTTTTCGATAATAATTTATTTTCAGTCTGTTTGGATAGAATTTCCAGACAGTTGACCAGAGTAAGTCCTGCAGTTACCATTGTGGCAAATTGGCGGAAAAAGATGGCCAAATCCCTGATTTTGATACTTTGGAAAAGGGTAATCTCAGTTGAGAGCAGACCGCCGCTTTTCTTATCAACTGAGATGATAAAATATTTCATCTCTCTCAGGCGGTCAATAACCATTTCACGGCTATCACCTTCCAGGGTACCGGTAAATACCCGCCCTGTGTTGTCCCGCGCTTTATAGGTGAAAGTTGGCATTTGGAAATGCACCTCCTA
>CAYWJZ010000098.1:0-4479 GCA_964458635.1 uncultured Atribacterota bacterium | reverse complement strand
CCCGCTTTTGGAAACAATGCCTACTTTTCCTTCAAGATACATCTGAGGAGGATGGGCTCCTAACTTACATTTTCCGGGAGCGATGAGACCGGCTGAACCCGGACCCAATATCTTTGTCCCTTTTAACTTTCCATATTGCAATACTTCCACTACGTCATGATCCGGAATACCTTCAGCTGTAATAACAAAAAACTTAATATCGTTTTCAATAATTTCCATACAGGAATCTCGAGAAAAACGTGGAGGAACAAAGCTGATTGCTGCATCAACTTCATGTTTTTCCAACGCCTCGCTTACAAAATCATATACCGGTATTCCTTCTACTTTCATACCGCCTTTGCCGGGTGTTACACCAGCTACAATCTTCGTTCCGTATTCTTTCATTATTTTCGTTTGCAGGTTTCCCGATTTGCCGGTTATCCCTAATACAAGAACTTTTGTCTTATTATTAACTAAAATTGACATTTAACTCTCCATTGCTCTTTTTACTGCTTTTTTTACCGCTTCATGCAAATTGTCATCAATGGCTATTTTGGCATTTTGCATTAACTTTTTACCTTCCTCTTCTTTAGTGCCACACATACGGATAAAAAGCGGTATTTTACTTGATGACTCTTGATGAAAGTTTACAATACCCTCAGCCATTTCATCCATCCGGTTAAAGCCACCAATTAAAACAATCAATACACTTTTCACATCCGGGTCCTGATGAACTTTGTCTAAGGCTTTATAGACCACTTCGGGACTGGTAATGCCTCCCAGCTCACAAAAATTAGCTACCTTGCCACCATATTTTGCCAACAGGTCCAGCGTTAAAAGCCCGGTACCTGCACCATCCGAAACTAATCCGATATTTCCTGATAATGGTACATAGGTGATGGTATCTTCTGCTGACTGGCTTCCCGGAGCCTTTCCCGAAATAGAGCTGATTTCCTCTTTTAATTGCTGGTATAATTCCGAATGTCGAAAATATGCCTGATCATCTAACTCTATTTTGGAATCAATCGCTACCAAACCATTGGGGGTAATTGCCAAAGGGTTAATTTCAACTAATAGTGCATCATATTCCTTAAATATGCGGTACATTGAAAGAATAATTTTTTTAAATTCTGTAAAATACTTATCAAGCTTGAGATTTTTTGCAGATAAACGAATTTGAAAATCTGAAATTCCTAACAAAGAATTAAATTCAGTAAGATAAACTTGTGTTTTATCTTTCTGGGCAGCTTTTTCAATATCCACTCCCCCTGCTAGTCCAGCAATTAAAACCGGTGTTGATTTACTTTTATTAAAAGTAATAGACAGGTACATTTCTCTTTGTATGTCAACACTATTCAATGCCAGAATTGCTCTTACTTTTTCTTTTTTTATCTCTAAATTAAACAAGTCATCAGTTATTTTATTTATATCTTTACTTCCATCCCAAATCTTTATACCTCCTGCTTTACCTCTTCCTCCGGTTAAAACCTGGGATTTTAATACTAAGGGCGGTGATAAATTTTTAATATTATCATTTGGATAAATAAGTTTACCGGACTGTATGGGAATTCCATATTTATCAAATATCTTTTTGCCCTGGAATTCGTATAACTTCATTTAATTCCTCCGTATCGATTTTAAATCTTTAGCAATACTTAATCCGGCATTAAATGCCCTCAAGTTAATATCCACAAATTTTTCTTTTACGGTGTCCATGATCACACTTTTCAGATCATCTTCACTAACCAGGTTTAGTAATGGCTGAAGAAAGCCTAACATAACCATATTGGCAGCAATTCGGTTTCCAATTTGAATGGCAGTTTCGGTAGCAGGAACCTGATATATTGTGAAATTTTTATCAGGTATTTTGTGTACTAATTTGGGATCTACAACAAGTATACATCCCGGTTTCAAGGTAGAAATATAGCGATCCAAAGCGGTTTGGAATAAGGAAACTAAAATATCTTTATTTCTAGTCGTTGGTGAATGAATAGGTTGTTCTGATATTATCAATTCAGCCTGACACTGACCACCTCTCGCTTCAGAACCATAAGACTGAGTCTGGACAACATAAAGTCCTTTTTTGGTTACGGCAGCTGTACCTAAAATTAGAGATATTAGAATAATTCCTTGTCCACCAAAACCACTTATTCGAATACTTATTGGTTTCAATTTTGCTCCTCCTTATATACAGTGGTGCCCTGAAAAACCGGCCTCTGAATATCTAAATGTTCTCCTAAGATAAATCTATCCTTAATCTCTTCTTCTTCTTTTCCTTTTGCTTCAGCTATGGAGATCGATTTATCTTCAATCCATCGCAAAACTTTTTCGGGATCACCAGTCTTTAAGGCATATCTGCCAAAATTGGTTGGACATTGAGATAGAATTTCCACTAAGGAAAAACCTTTGTGTTGCAAGGCTTTTTTCATGGATTTAATTGTTTGCATAGGTTTAGCAGTACTCCAGCGGCTAACATAAGTAGCTCCGGCACATTTTGCTAATTGACATATATCTAAAGTATTTTCACTGCTTCCATAAGGTGTTGTCATAGTAATTGAATTGAAAAGTGTAGTAGGCGCCACTTGTCCGCCGGTCATGGCAAAATTTAGATTATTCACCAAAAAAACCGTTACATCCAGATTTCTCCGGGCAGCATGTAAAAAATGATTTCCCCCGATTGACACCAAATCCCCATCCCCGGCAAATATGACAACTTTTAATTCAGGTTGGTAAAGTTTAATTCCTGTTGCCCAGGCAAGTGTACGTCCGTGTACCCCATGAAATGAATCAGTACTAAGGTAAACAGGGATCCTTGCCGTGCAACCTACACCACCAATGGTAATGATTTCATCTAAATTTAACTTTAAATCATCAACGGCCTTCAAGAAATAATTTAAAATCTGCCCGCATCCACAGCCGGGACAGAAAAAGTGCGGTAAATTTCCATTTCTTATATACTTCCTAAGAGGGTTTATCTTTTCTGACATTTCTGTCCCTCCTTAATAATATTATATATTTCTTCTTGGGTATGAATAATACCCCGGTTTTTCGTGATACTTTCCACCTCACAATAAGGCAGACATAAACGTTCGATTTCTCTGCTATATTTTCCAATATTCATTTCTAATGCATATACTTTACTCATATTTTTAGCAACTTCCTTGATTTTTTCTTCAGCAACAGGCCATACTGTTATTAATTTTAATAAACCAATCTTTAACCCATTATCTCTGGCCATTTCAACGGCATCTATTGCCGGTCGAACTTCACTTCCATAAGTAATAATAACTTCTTCTGCATCTTCAAGATAAAAACCTTCGGTTTTACAGATATCTTTTCTATTCTCTCTTATTTTACCGGTAATTCGCTGATATAACTTATCATACCCCTCGGCGCTCCAATCGATGGTTCCGTTCTCATTATGATAGTTCAGTGTATATAAAGTGTGATAACCTTTTCCCAAAGGAGCCATCTCGGGGGGAGAATTTTCCGATGCCTTAAAAGGCAGATACTGATCCGGAGGTAATTTGGTATATTTTCTACTAAATATTTTGATATCCTCTTGATTAGGAATCTGTACCCTTTCTCTCATCAAGGCAATTGTTGTCTCAGACATAATAATTACCGGATTTCTGTATTTTTCTGCCAGATTAAATCCTAAAATTGTGTAATCAAACAGTTCCTGGGCAGAAGAAGGCGCTAAACAGATCATCTCATAATCACCACTGGCTCCCCAGCGCATTTGCATAACATCTGCATGAGTTGCAAAATTTTCACCTCTGCAACGCTGGACATCAACAATTACACATGGTGCTTCAACAGCACAGGCATATCCAATACCTTCCTGCATATAATTAAAACCAGCACTTGCAGTAGCAGTCATAGCTTTGGCACCGGCAAGGGAAGCACTCACGACTGAATAAATGGAAAACAGTTCATCCTCACCCTGAACAAAAACTCCTCCTACCTCAGGCAACCTGCGAGACATTAATTCTGAAATTTCATTAGCGGGTGTAATAGGATATCCGGCGAAATAGTCACATCCGGCTGCCAGGGCTCCCTCAACCGTAGCATAGTTACCCAGCATAAAATGCACACCGCTCTTTACTCTTTTCCCTCTTTCAGGCTTTTTTCTATTCATATTTTTGATGTATCTCCTCAATTAATAGATTTGACAATTAATATTGCACCCGCAAAGCGGGTGGCTTTAAGGGCCTCAAAAAATTTTTTTATGGTTAAATAAATTTTAAATCTTTTCTTTTTGAATCCTTTCTTCGTCTTCTTCAAGACTTTGCAAAATACTCTTTATATGCTCCTAGGATGCTCTGCTAGCTGCAAAGGGATCCCTTTCTTTTATCTTCAATGCAATATTTCTATGCTCCTGTAAAGATTTTGGCATTCTATAAGCAAGCTTTAGGGTACGGAGCCTAAATTTATGATCCTGTAATATAAGACGATTATATACTTCTTTCAGCTTATTATTTGCTGCTATATTCAATA
>CAYWJZ010000097.1:0-4569 GCA_964458635.1 uncultured Atribacterota bacterium | reverse complement strand
TCACCGATGATGATGTGACTGACGGTGAAGTAGTGAATACTGCCACAGCTACCGGTAAGGATCCGGATGATGAAGATGTCACAGCTACCGATGATGAGACGGTGACATTAGACCAGGATCCCGCTATCTCACTAACCAAGACCGCCGATCCGACTACTTATGATGAAGCAGGTGATGAAATCGCCTATAGCTTTACCGTGGAGAACACCGGTAATGTGACGCTGACCGATGTCACTGTCACTGATCCTTTGGTCACGGTTTCAGGCGACCCGATCACATTAGATCCTGGTGAAACTGATAGCACTACCTTTACGGCTACCTACACCATCACCGATGATGATGTGACTGACGGTGAAGTAGTGAATACTGCCACAGCTACCGGGACACCTCCGGAAGGAGACGATGTTGAAGATACCGATACTGCCACGGTGACTGCTGTAGTCTGTGAATTTAATGAAACTGCTTGGGGTAACATTAAAGGGGAAATAAAATTTGAAGGTAATGGTCAAGGTAATGCAACCTACTTTACATATGAACTGGATGAGGGTACTGAATCTGACCCCTATGAAGTAGAGCTGGGAATTGGTGCTGGTTATACTAAAGTAGGCATAGTATCTGTTTGGGATGATGCCTCTACGCTTTATGTAAAGTATAAAACAGATTATCCACCATATTTGATGAACGAGATTCATATGTATGCAGGTTGGAGCGCACCCGAAAAACACTCTCCTGGTCAACTAGGGTATTCCTATGATTCGGATATTTTTGATGAGTATACTTTTAGTGTAGGTATTGATGATATTGAAGGAAGTAGAACAAACGGGACAGTGTATATTGCTACACACGCTGTTGTAGGAGAATGTAATTAGAAACAAATTAAACAGGGGACGGTTCTCTGCTTCAAATTAAACAGGGGACGGTTCTCTGTTTGATGAGAAAATCTAACTAACAATACCCCGCTGGTATTTAAAACTGCCAGCGGGGTTATTTTTATCGTATAAACCGTAAATTATTTTTAATCAAATATCAATGATTAACGATTGCATTTTCTTAGTGTTTTTTATTAGCCGATTGAATATTTTGGTATAGAAGTATGAGATTGCTTCATTCTGCTGACGCAGGATTCGCAAAAACGGTGAGAATGCCCCTGAATTATGCTCCAATTACAAAAAGATATTTTTTATTTTCTCTTCAAATAAAAACAAAAAACTATAAACCAAAAACCATTAACTTTCTTTTTCTCTTTCACCTATACATACAGTATTTGACTCAATACGCACGACGCAATACTGACTTTATACCAAAACCTTCCTACTTTCAATTCCCCACTCTAATTGAGGTACGAAAAATTGATTTTATGATATTTATTAATTATAATTATGATAGAAATTTATTAAGGAGATTAAAAAATTAGTAATTTGTATGGCTGTCTTGCATTAACTTAGGGAACTCCTTTTCCCTGAATGCTTTATATATTGGATATACGGATGATTATATTCAAAAAAATTGGTGAAAAGATGGACAAGTTGAAAGAAATAAAAGAAACTATCAAACAACATAAAAGAGAATTAGAAGAAAAATACCGGGTTAAGCAAATTGGTGTCTTTGGCTCTCATGTAAGAGGAGAAGAGAAAAAAAGAAGCGATATTGATATTCTGGTAGAATTTAAGGAACCAGTAGGTTTATTCGAGTTTATTGATTTAGAGGAATATCTTGAAAAGTTGCTTGGAGCAAAAGTAGATTTGGTGTCCAAAAAAGCTTTGAAACCCAGAATCGGCCAATATATCTTAAAAGAGGTCGTCTATATATGAAAAACAAGTGCCGAGATTACCGAGATTATATTCAAGATATCCTTAATTCCATTGATGAAATTGAAATTTTTACAGAAGGGATGAGCTTTGAAGAATTTACCAGGGATAAGAAAACCATTGATGCAGTGACTAGAAGTGTTGAGGTTATTGGAGAGGGGCAAAGAAAATCCCCAAAAGTATAAGAAATAAATATTCTAATATACCCTGGAAAAAAATTTCTGGCATGAGAGATAAGCTAATACATGAATATTTTGGAATTGACCTTGAGATTCTCTGGAAAGTGGCAAAGGATAATATACCACCACTTAAGTTAACAATAAGGAATATTTTAGAGGATTTAGGTGGATAATAATAAATAATTTAACAAATTTATTTTTTTCACAAAACTATAATTTTCTCTTCAACCAAAAAACAAAAACTATAAACTAAAAAACACTCTTACCCCTATCTTATTTCTACTTATTTAACTAAATACCAAATACCAACGACTAACGACTAAGCAAAAACCAAAAACCATTAACTTTCTTTTTCTCTTTCATTTCTACTAACAATATTAAACTGAAAACTAACAACTGATAACTGAAAACTGATATTTCATTGAAATATCTCCTCCCTTTTGCTATAGTAAATCTATAACTAAAACTGAAAACAATGGAGGGAAACTGTGACTGAAAAGATAGCTTGGGTTGATTTTGATACCCTGGAAAATTTTATGATTGATACCTTCAGGGGAGTAGGAGTACCGGAAGAGGATGCACGCATCTGTGCTGAAGTATTAATTACTTCTGATAAGCGAGGAATCGATAGCCATGGTATCAGCCGTTTAAAACATATTTATTATGATCGTATTAAAAAGGGTATTCAAAATCCCAAAACTAACCTTGAAATTATCAAAGAAGGTCCTACGACTGCAGTGATTGATGGTCACAATGGTATGGGACAGGTTGTTGCGAAAAAAGCCATGCAACTGGCCCTAGATAAGGCAAGGGAATATGGTATGGGAATGGTAGTCACTAGGAATTCTACTCATTACGGAATAGCCGGATACTATTCTTTGATGGCAGCAGAGGCAGGTATGATTGGAATCAGTGGAACCAATGCCCGGCCTTCAGTTGCGCCTACTTTTGGTGTAGAAAATATGCTGGGGACCAATGCCTTAACCTTTGCCCTGCCTTCTGACGAGCCTTTCCCTTTTTGTTTAGATTGTGCCACTTCTATGGTACAAAGAGGGAAGATTGAATTATACGACAGAGAAGAAAAAGAAATACCAGAAGGATGGATCATTGGCAATGATGGAAAACCTCGAACGGATACTCATCGGATTTTAGAAGATCTGAAAAAAGGCGGTGCAGCTCTAGTGCCTTTGGGGGGCATTGGTGAAGAAACCGCTGGTTATAAAGGATACGGATATGCTACAGTAGTGGAAATACTATCTGCTGCTTTACAAGGAGGACAATTTTTAAAGATGCTTTCCGGTATAGAAAATGGTAAAGAGGTTCCCATTCATTTAGGACATTTTTTTATAGCCATCAATATCTCTTCTTTTATTGAACTGGATTCATTTAAAAAAACTACTGGTAATATCCTACGGGCATTACGCTCTTCCAAGAAGTCACCCGGAGCTGAAAGGATTTACACTGCTGGAGAAAAGGAATATAAAGCCTGGCTGGAGAGAAAAGAAAAAGGTGTACCTGTGAACGATAAACTTCAAAAGGAAATATTAACTATTAAAAAGGAATTAAAGTTAGATCAATATATCTTTTCTTTTAATTAATTTGGGGGAATAACTCATTTTAAAAAATAATATTAGAGCAATAAGAAAGCGCATTTGAGAAGACTGACTGACTCCTGCATATGAAAAAATAACAAAAATAGAAGGGGAGACGCAATATGAATAATAAAAGTGTTAGAGTGAGCATAAAAACATTGCAAAGTTTTATGGAAGATACCTTTAAAGAATTAGGTTTGACCGAAGAAAATGCCAGAATATCTGCTGATGTGCTGATAACTGCCAATAAGCGTGGGATAGATTCCCATGGAGTTGGACGGTTAAAACCATTTTATTACGATAATATAAAGGCAGGAAAAGTGTCTCCCAAGTTAGAGATGGAAATTGTAAAAAATAATCCTACCACAGCAGTGATTGACGGTCATGGGGGAATAGGTCTGGTTATTGCTAAAAAAAGCATGGAAATGGCTATCAAAAAAGCGAGAGAGCATGGTATGGGTATGGTTACTGTAAGAGACTCAAATCATTACGGAATTGCCGGATATTATGCCTTGATGGCAACTGAAGCCGGAATGATTGGTATAACCGGAACAAATACGCGATCATTAGTAGTTCCCACTTTTGGTGTAGAAAATATACTTGGAACTAATCCTTTAACTTTTGGAATACCAACAGATGAAGAATTCCCCTTTGTTTTAGATTGTTCTACCACCGTTACTGCAATGGGGAAGATTGAATTATACGAAAAATTAAATAAACTTTTACCTGAAGGATGGGTAGCTGATATTCAGGGCAAAACAGTTCAAGATGCAAAAAAGGCGCGAGAAGGTATCTTGAAAGGCACTGCTTCATTACTTCCTTTAGGAGGCCAGGGAGAACAAAATGCAGGATACAAAGGATATGGCTATGCAACGGTTGTGGAAATACTTTCTTCTGCCTTACAGGATGGTGATTATTTAAATGTACAATCTGAGAGGGGCAAAAAAAGGTTTGGTAATAAAGCCATGGGACATTTTTTCATGGCAATTG
>CAYWJZ010000096.1:0-4624 GCA_964458635.1 uncultured Atribacterota bacterium | reverse complement strand
CTGGGATATCACCGTTTGATTAAAGATTTGCAAAGATTTTCCCCGAATTGGTTTTTGAATCAATTAAAGAAAAATTTTCAAGTTGAAAAAATAACTGTGAATCAACCTTTTTTACCATCACAGAAATATGAATTTGGTATGAAGTTGGCTTCCCAATGGTACCGGTTATCTGTTAAGCAGAATAATATTATAGAAAGTCAAAGCGTGGTTGACCGATTGGATGTGTCTATATTGCAAAATCAGATACTGGAGCCATTATTGGGGATTAAAGATCCCCAAAAAAGTAAAAAAATTGAATTTATTGGTGGCAAAGATGCAATATTACAATTAACGAATAAAACCCGAAGGGGGAACAATATTGCTTTTACCCTATATCCCACGTCAATGGATGAGGTAATTGCTGTTTCAGATAACAATGAAATTATGCCTCCCAAATCTACCTGGTTTGAACCGAAAATAAGAAGCGGCATTTTTGTTCATCAGTTTTAATATTTCATAAATTTTGAATATACTGTAGCCAGCGAGACATTGTTTAATGACCATATCATTTGATTGACTTTAGTGATTATTTATCTTATTCTGTAAAAAGATAAAGAGTAAAGAATAGTTTTAAGCTTAGTAATATCTTTTGATTGTACCTAAAAAGAAGATACAATAGAATTGTGTTAATATTATTCTTGGCTTAACCAAGATAAAAAAGAAAGAAAGAGGAAAAAAATAATGCCAGTCAATTTAAGAAACCGCCATCTAATTACTTTAAAAGATTTTGCCAAAGAAGAAATCAATTTTTTACTGGATTTATCCATCAGCCTGAAAAAAGCCAAATATGCGGGGATAGAGCAACAGAAACTAACAGGAAAAAATATTGCCCTGATATTCGAAAAAGCTTCAACTAGAACCAGATGTGCCTTTGAAGTGGCTGCTTTTGATCAGGGAGCCAATATTACTTACCTTGGACCGACAGGTTCTCAGATGGGCAAAAAAGAATCAATGGAGGATACAGCAAAAGTATTAGGCCGCTATTATGATGGTATTGAGTTCCGGGGTTTTAAACAGAAATCTGTAGAAATATTAGCAGGTTATTCTGGGGCAGTAGTCTGGAACGGATTAACTGACCAGTACCATCCTACCCAGGTTCTGGCTGATTTAATGACCATTAAAGAAAATATTAAAAAACCACTAGATGAAGCAATTTTAGTTTATGTTGGAGACGGAAGAAATAATATGGCAAATTCCTTACTTCTGGCTTGTTCGATTATGGGCATTGAATTTAGAATTGTTTCTCCCGGGTCATTGTATCCCGATGAAGAGTTGGTAAGCGAGGCAAAAGAAAGAGCAAAAGAATCAGGAGCAGTTATAAAAATAACTGATGATATATCCCGGGGAGTAAAAAATGCAGATGCCATTTACACCGATGTATGGGTATCTATGGGAGAAGAAGACCAAATGGCCGAAAGAATAAACTTATTAAAAGATTATCAGGTAAACATGGATATGATAAAAGCAACACAAAATCCTGATGTAATTTTTTTACACTGTTTGCCTTCTTTTCATGATACCAATACTACGATAGGCCAGGAAGTTTTTGATAAATTTGGATTAAAATCCATGGAGGTGACAGACGAGGTGTTTCGCAGTAAACATTCTGTTGTTTTTGACGAAGCGGAAAATCGTTTACATACCATAAAAGCCGTAATGGTAGCAACATTGGGCAATTAAGCAACTAAGAGTAACAATATATATACAAATATAATCCCCCTTAAGCCTACCATTAAGGGGGATTAATAATTATTATTGTCCTTAATCTCTAATCTGAAGAGGAATAAAAAAAGTGGAATTTGTTAGTAAGTCTATTATTATGAATGAAAAAGATATAGACCGGACTTTGCTCAGGATTTCCCATGAGATTCTTGAAAAAAACAAGGGTGTAAAAGATTTGGGAATTATTGGAATAAAAACGAGAGGTGAATACCTGGCTAGAAGAATTTCAGGTCATATTTATCATATTGAGAAAACAAGTATTCCGGTCGGGGTATTAGATATTACCCTTTATAGAGATGATTTAAAAGAGAAACAACCAAATGCAATAGTTATGAAAACAGAAATTCCTTTTCAGATTGCTGAGAAAAAAATATTATTGGTTGATGATGTTCTCTATACCGGTAGAACCATTAGAGCCGCAATGGATGCCATAGTTGATTTGGGGAGACCGAAATGTATTCAGCTGGCAGTATTAATCGATCGAGGTCATCGTGAGTTTCCCATTCGAGCAGATTATGTGGGGAAAAACGTACCAACATCTTTTCGAGAAATTATAAAAGTTCGATTGGGTGAAATAGACGAAATGAATCAAGTGATAATTGCTAAGCAAGGTGGGTAGATTTTGGAAAATTAGCAATAAAACGGATAAAATTTTATGGATAAGGGAAATGTGTGATGATAAGGAAAATAAATAGAGGAGGGGAAAGATGTTAAGTCAGGTTGCCAAAATTATTCGGGGATTATCTGTTGATGCAGTTGAAAAGG
This sequence comes from uncultured Atribacterota bacterium, assembly GCA_964458635.1. Classification (GTDB taxonomy): domain Bacteria; phylum Atribacterota; class Phoenicimicrobiia; order Phoenicimicrobiales; family Stramentimicrobiaceae; genus CAYWJZ01. The sequence goes on along the minus strand of CAYWJZ010000096.1, from coordinate 2,098 downwards.
CAAATTCTGGACATCCGGGGTTGCCTCTGGGATGTGCCGAAATTGGAGCAGTTTTATTTGGTGAAATACTCAGGTATGATCCCAAAGAACCAAATTGGCCAGATCGGGATCGATTTGTGCTATCGGCCGGTCATGGTTCTATTCTATTATATGTATTATTACATTTAGCCGGATATGATATTTCCTTAGAAGATATTAAGAATTTCAGGCAAATAGGCTCTGTGACACCCGGTCATCCCGAGTACGGGTATACAGCAGGAGTGGAGGCTACTTCAGGTCCATTGGGACAGGGACTTTCTAATGGTGTGGGGATGGCATTAGCAGAAAAGATGCTGGCTGCAAAATACAATACTGAAGAATTTAATATTGTTGATCATCATACTTATGTTCTGGCCAGTGATGGTTGTATGATGGAAGGAATTACTTCAGAAGCGGCTTCCCTGGCAGGACATTGGGGGTTGGGAAAACTGATTGTGATTTATGACCAGAACTATGTTTCTTTAGCATGCGGAACAGATACAACATTCACTGAATCAGTAGCCGATCGTTATCGGGCCTATAACTGGCAGGTTATTGAAAATGTTAATGGCCACGATATTGATGAATTAAAGATGGCATTAGTGAAAGCAAAAGAAAAGAATAACAAGCCTGTTCTAATTATAACCAGAACACACATTGGATACGGGGCACCGACCAAACAGGATAGCTACATAGCACATGGGGCACCTTTGGGCAAGGAAGAAGTAGAAGGACTGAAGAAAAATATCGGGTTACCCGCTGATAAAACTTTCTATATCAGTGATAAAGTAAAAATTTATTTCCAGGAGAATGCAGCCAAACTTACCCGCAACAGAAAAGAGTGGGAAGAAAAATTTGCCCAATGGACCAAAAAATATCCTGATAAGAGGGAAGAATGGGATAGTGGGATATATTTGGATATTCCAGATAACTTGGATTTTTCAGAAATGAATTTTGATGAGAAAATTGCCACAAGAAGTGCCTCCGGGAAAATATTAAATAAAATTGCTGAAAAGATTTCTTTTATTGTAGGAGGTTCGGCCGATTTATCTCCTTCGACCAAGACTTATCTGAATAACTTCCCGGAAGTACAAAAGGATTGTTTTGATGCCCGGAATATTCGTTTTGGGGTTCGAGAACATGCTATGGGAGCTATCTGTAATGGTCTTTCCCTGCACAAAGGTTTGCGCCCTTATTGTTCTACTTTTTTGATTTTTTCCGATTATATGAGACCTACTATTCGGTTGGCCGCTATGATGAAACAACCTGTTATATATATATTTACTCATGATTCAATCTATGTCGGAGAGGATGGCCCGACCCATCAACCTATCGAACAACTGGAATCATTAAGATTAATTCCCAATTTAAAAGTTATTCGTCCGGCAGATAGTGAGGAAGTCAAGGCAGCCTGGCAGGTTATTCTGGAGAGAAAAGAAGGCCCTACTGCCTTGATACTTTCCCGACAAAATTTGCCAAAATTAGATAAAAAACTTAATCTTGAGGATTTGCAAAAAGGTGGTTATGTTGTTAATAGAAGCAAAGATAAAATTGATGTTACTATATCTGCCAGTGGTAGTGAAGTCCAGACTGCTTTACAGGTTAAAGATATCTTAGAAAATAATAATATTGTTTGTCGGGTTGTTTCTATTCCTGACCGGGAGGCGTTTGCAAATCAGAATCATAATTTCCAAGAAAAGATTTTTGGCGGTAGCGATGTGCTTAAAGTAGTTATTGAAGCTGCAACCGGACAGGGTTGGTATGAAGTCATTCCGGATCTATCCATAGGATTTTTTATTCGAACTTTTGGAGAAAGTGGCCCCGGCGATGAGGTAGCCAGGTAAGCAGGATTTGATCCCGAAAAAATTGCCGGTAAAATTATTAAAATTGCAAACAATAGATAATATAATAGACAGAAAGGAGCTAATATATTATGTCTTATGGTTATTGCGGTAATATTTTACATGTTGATTTAACTAAGAAAACGTATTGGATTGAAAACCCAGATGAAAAATTTTATCGGAAATATTGGGGTGGAAGATCTATTGCCTTATACTACATGTTAAAAAAAATGAACCCT
>CAYWJZ010000095.1:0-4642 GCA_964458635.1 uncultured Atribacterota bacterium | reverse complement strand
CTTGGCTCACCCCTTTTCCCTTCAATGGAATGAATCAAAGCAGTCTCTTCACCGCAAACAAAGGCGCCTGCACCCATCCTGATCTCTAAATGAAAAGAAAATTTGGTTCCAAGGATATTATCTCCTAATAACTGATTTTTTTTAGCATCTTCTATTGCCTGAGATAATCTCTCAATAGCAAGGGGATATTCTGCTCTTACATAAACATATCCCTGGTCTGCACCAATAGCATAACCACAAATCATCATTGCTTCAATGATACTATGTGGGTCTCCTTCTAAAATACTTCGATCCATAAAAGCACCCGGATCACCTTCATCCGCATTACATAAAACAAATTTTTGTGAACCTGAAGCTGCAGCGGTAAATTGCCATTTCAGGCCGGTTGGAAACCCTGCTCCTCCTCGACCTCTTAGACCGGATTCTTTGACCACCTCTATTACTTCTTCCGGTTTCAAACCTGTAAGCACTTTCCCCAAGGCCATATATCCATCAGAGGCGATGTATTCTTCAATATCCTGAGGATTTATATTTCCACAATTTCTTAAAGCAATTTTTTTCTGTAACTTAAAGAAGTCAATGTCATTAAACATGGCAACAAGCTGTTCTTTTTCAGGTTTCTTGTATAGAAGACGTTCGACTATTCTTCCTTTTAATAAATGTTCCTGCACAATATCGGGAACATCCTCAGGCAAAACTTTTTGATAAAAAATTCCTTCAGGATAAACCACCATAACCGGCCCTAACTCACAAGTTCCCATACAACCGGTAGTTATAATATCTATTTCATGATGTAAGCCTGTTCGGCCTAATTCAGTCTCTAATGCCTCTTTTACTTTATCAGCACCTGAAGATAAACAGGCACCTCCATAACATAACAATATATGTGCTCTATAATTCTCCATAATCTACCTACCTTATTACCTTTATTACTTATATGAATCTAATACTTGTTCAAGTTTTTTGGTTGTCATTCTACCGTGTACATCTTGATCAATCATGATAACCGGAGCTAGACCACATGCACCTAAACATCTTTGAATCCCGAGAGAAAATCTTCTGTCTTCTGTCGTCTGACCAGTCTTAATACTTAATGTTTTTTCAAGTGCTTCCATTATTTTTTTGGCTCCCCTAACATAACACGCCGTACCCATGCAAACCGTTATTGTGTGCCTGCCCACCGGGTTCATCCTGAAGAAGGAATAAAAAGTCACTACACCCATAACTGTGCTTACCGGTATGTCCATCTTTTCGGCAACAAATGCACGAACTTCAGCTGGTAAATAGCCAAAAATTTCCTGGGCTTTGTGTAATACCGGAATAAGGAATCCTCTTTTCCCACTGTTACTTTCAATAAATTCCCTTAATTGCTGGTATTTTTCTTCCTGTGATAATTCTGTTTCCTGAACCTTAGTTGTCATAACTATTCTCCCTTTGAAAATACATATTTTTGGACAATTTGTCCTTTTAAGACATGTTGGTTAAATATTTCTTCAGCAGCATTAATATCAACCTTGCCATAAGTAACCGGCTCTTTACCTTTTTCCTGAACCTTGATCATAGGCTCCTGCTCACAAAATCCGGCACATCCGGTAGTGGAAATAATGATATCAGACCTGCCACTTAGGGTACTTAAATCAGCTAGCTTATTCATCGTCTGCCTGGCACCGGCAGCAATACCGCATGTGCCCAGACAGACAATAATTTTTACCCCATAATCTCCTGAACGCATCTCTAAATTTTTACGAACTCTTTCTCTTATTTCTTTCAATTCCGCTAAATTCTTCATTCTTGGTTTCCCTTCCTCCTTAAATATTTTTATGTAATACCAAATTGTTGGTCAATTCCTATATTAAGCAATTCTCTTTTTAGATGTTCTTTCACATAGTTGATAACTTCATTGTCATTCAAAGTCTCAAGGTTCAAAGTCTCTTTTAATTGTCCAGTATTTAATATATTTCTTTCAAGATTAGATTGCTTAACAAACACCTCAATATCAATGTCAGGCCAAATACGAACTATATCTGAAAAAACAGCAGCCAAATCACCAAAAGGACGTGCATCAATATGTTTCATATTAACTGTAAATTCCAGTCTGGTTCCTTTTTTATTTTCCGGAAAAGATATTTTCAGGTAACCACCAGTGCTTTCTGTGGTTACTTTTAAAAGGGGTAACCCCAAACCAACTTTTCTTGTTTTTCTGGAAGTCACAAAAGGATCTATTATATTCTGTAATTTTGTTGCAATCCCATTATCGTTAATTTGACAATAAAAAATATTTTTACTAAACGATATTTTAACCACAATCCTATCTGCCTTTGCATTAACAGAATTTTCTAAAATATCAAATAGATGATCTGCTATTGTTCTCATGTTTTTTCTCTTTTAAATACTTTTTGAAAGAAATACAATCCATTATTCGATCATCTTCAGTTTTCATATAAAACATTCCAATATCATCCGGGTAATGACTATCTGAGCCACAGATAACCGGAAATCCAAACAAAGTATTTCCTAATTGATATTTATTTTTATTCCATTTATATTTTGAAACCTCTACTGCATCAAAAGCAGAAGCATTATCTATAAATCCAAGTTGCCTGAGTAAACTAAATCTATTTTTGTCAATATGGGCCGGGATAGCCAGACCCTTTAACCGATGTATCTCCTCAACAAGTTGTTCCAAACCTATGTTTATAGCTGTCTGTCTTAGCTTATTATCAAGATCGAAAATCTCACCATGCTCATCATACAACACCTGGTAACCAAAAAATTCCGGCTTATTATCTATCTTTGGTAATAACCGGTTAACCAGCTTATCCAGCTCAATCAAGGCAGACACCTCATCAAAATAAGCTAATAAATGCACTTCCTCCCGAGTGGTTAACTCGGTACCGGGAATGACTTTGATATTCTCTTTTTGACTTATTTTACAGGCTAAAAGAGAATGTTCGATGGTATTATGGTCCGTAATAGAAATAATATTGAGTCCCTTTTCTAAGGCTTGTTTTAGAATAAAAAATGGGGACATCTCATCAGCCCCACACGCTGAAAGAGAAGAATGGATATGTAAATCAATTTTTAACAGAATAATCCTCCAACAACTGGTATAACAAACCACAAATTTGAAAAGAATTTTTTTCACTTTTTAATAAATTAATTTCTTCTTCCCTTGCCTTTTCAATCAATTCCTGATTTATTTCTACATTGTTCACAAAAACAATTGCTTTAATATCTTTTATCAAGGCCACTGCAATACTATTCTTGTGTGCCTGAATGGTAATCCAAATACTATTATTGCCAGCATTGGCAATCACGTCAGACATCAAGTCTCCGCAATAACCGCTTTCTATTTCGTCATCAGAACAAAATACTACTTTTTCTAAAGCACATTTATTTAAGATTTGACTCAATTTCATTATTACCCTCCTAAATGAATAGTAGCCTTCAATATTGTACCTGTTTCCATGGAAGATTCCAGACTAAGGTAATCAGCACATTTTTTTATGTTGGGCAAACCCATGCCGGCACCAAATCCCAAAGCTCTGATTTGTTCAGATGCGGTAGTAAAGCCCGGTTTCATTGCTTCTTCGGTATCCGGAATGCCGGGGCCATAATCAATCGCTGTAATTATAATGGCAGATTGTTCCACTTCAACAGTTATATATCCTCCTAAAGAATGAATATTTATATTCATTTCCGCTTCATAACAAACAATTGCTACTCGGCGAAGAATCTTTTTATCAATATTTAATTTTTGGAGATACTTCCGTATTATACTGGCCACTCTTCCGGCATTATCAAAATCAGCCTTCTTGACTTCAAAGCGCATGCGCTTCTGTTTGTTTTGCCTTACCATCTCTTCTGATAATTGAGTATTTTGGGCTTCTTTTTTTTCAACCTTTTCTGCTATGGTTTGAATACTCACCAATAGACAATTCAAAATATCTCCCATTGTTAAGATACCCACAACTCTATTGGAACGTGCATTTTTGGTTACCGGCAAACGGCCAAATTTATATCTTTCAAATTTTTTAATTGCTGAAACCAATGAATAATTCTGGGGAATAGTTACTACATCTCTGGTCATATAATGTTTTACTTTATCGTTTACATAACCCTCATCCAATGCAGTAATTACATTATCAATACTGACTATTCCACTGATAGTTTTATCTCTACCCAAGATAGGAACACCGGATATCCTGTTCTTTTTTAATGATGACTGTATCTCACGAAAAGTAGCTTCCTGACCAAAAAAGATAACTCCTCTAGTCATAGCATCTTTTACTTTGATCTCATAAATCAGTTCATTGGCTAAAGTTAATTTCTCTTTGGAATGTAAAATTGTCATATTTTCTCTTTGTTATTATTAACAGCCTCTATAATCGCCTGACATGCATTAAATGTTGATTTTGAAGTCATCAACAGAGGAATATGATGTGAACGGGCAAGGCCGATAGTTTCCGGTTCAGGCGTTTTACCTCTAACAAAAACTACTCCAATCCCACCGGCAATCTCTGTAGTCCTAACTACCTGCTGGGAAGTCAAACCAGTTAGCAGTAAAAAATTATCTTTACTCAGGGCTAAGACATCGCTCAATAAGTCACTTATAGCAAACTCTTCAATATCTCGGTCAAGA
>CAYWJZ010000094.1:0-4836 GCA_964458635.1 uncultured Atribacterota bacterium | reverse complement strand
ATCGGGGGAGCGAAAGTTTCTGATAAAATTGAAGTGTTGGAAAAACTTATTGAAATATGTGATATATTGTTGATTGGTGGCGGAATGGCATATACTTTTTTGTTTGCTCAGGGTTATGAAGTTGGTAATTCAATATTAGAGGAAGAATTTATTGGTAGTGTTAAAAAGATAATAAAAGAAGCAAAACAAAGGAATATTGAGATGATTTTACCTGAAGATGTAATTGTTGCTAAAGAGTTTAAAGAAGATGCAGAAAGTTTTAATGTGCCTATTGGTAACATTGAGAAAAATATGATTGGAATGGGAATTGGAAATAGTACAACAAAATTGTTTGAACAAAAAATTGAGGCTGCCAGAACTATTTTCTGGAATGGTCCTCTTGGAGTGTTTGAAATGAAGCAATTTGCAAAAAATACTAATCAGATTGCCGCCAAAATTGCTAGTTTGGGCAATAGGGTTTTTTCAGTTGTTGGTGGAGGTGATTCGATTGCGGCAATTAGCCAACTTAATTTGAAAGATAAGATATCACATATTTCAACTGGTGGCGGCGCTTCGTTGGAATATATTAGTGGGAAGAAATTACCGGGTTTAGAAGCACTGAAAAAATAGTTTTTAATTCCTGTATCAAAAGTCAGCTCACAAACTCTCCTAAAAGACATCTTGCTAATTATTATTATAAAAATATCCTTTTATTGTATTTATTTCCCCTCCCCTCGGAGAGAGAGTTAAAGCTCTTTTAGGTGATTCTTAAAGTTACCCGCTATGCGGGTGTGGTAGCAAATGTCATATTTTAGGCAGAGCATGTGTCTACCTGTTGTTTTTTGGCAAGAATAAAAAATATTAATAGAAAAAGGAAAGACCTTCAGCTTAATCTGCAAATAAGCTTAATTTTCTCACAAATAATAGAAATAGTTTCAGACAAATTAATGTGTTGACAAAGAACTAATCTGTGGTATTATAAGTATACCCTAGGGGGGTATAAATTAGATGCCAAATGAATTTGAAATAGATGAAATTAACAAGATTAAAATATTGAGAAGACTGAAGAAAATTGAAGGACAAATAAGGGGGATACAGGGGATGATACTTGACAATCGTTCCTGTGAGGATATTTTAATGCAAGTATCTGCTGTTAAATCTGCCCTGCACAGTATAAATAAGTTAATACTAGAAAAGAAGGTTTATTCTTGTTTTAATTGTTCAGAAGAAATATCTTTTTCGCAGAATTCATTAGATGAAATAATCGACTTAATCTTAAAGTTTGTGCGATAATTGACATTTTTTAATTATTTATCCTATAATTGAGCGAAAATAAATTTTGTTAATTTATAATATATAATGGAAGAAGGCGTGTGAATTAATGTTATGTCAAATATGCAAAAAAAATGTTACCACCATAACGATTGTTAAAGTTATGGGAATAAATAAAACTGAATTAAACGTTTGTAATGAATGCGCCTATTATCTATTGGGGAATAATGATTTTTCTTTTTCATTTTCTTCCAATAATATGGATGAAATATTGACCAGTCTTTTATATGCAATTTCCAAATATAGTAGGGAAGATAAATCAGTCGGTTACAAAATAGATTTGAAATGCCCCAATTGTGGATTAACTTATAATGAATTTGTACAAACCGGGAAACTTGGTTGCAACCAATGCTATGAAGTTTTTCAAAAGCAATTAAATGCTCTCTTAGGTAGATTGCATGGACACCGCCAACATACCGGAAAAGTACCAAAAGCAAATAAGAAAAAATTTGATCAGCTAAAAAATATCAAAAAGCTCAAAAATGAATTACAACAAGTGATTTTAAAAGAAGAATACGAAAGAGCTGCCGAGCTGAGAGACCAGATTTTAGAAGAAGAAAAAAGGTTGAGGATCACGAATAATGAGCTCTAATGAAGAAGAGAAAAATATTCGGGAACTAAGAGACACTACAGCTCGCTGGGTTAAAGGAAAAGGTCCTTTTGATCATATCATAGTTAGCTCTCGAGTTCGATTAGCAAGAAATATAGTTGATATACCTTTTCCCTACAAAGCAAGTGATAGGCAGTTAAAAAAAATATTTGCCTTAAGTGAAAAATTATTTAGCAAAAATAAAATATTTGAAAAATTTAAATTAATTAAACTGAATAATTTGACAGATTTAGATATTCAATTTTTAGTGGAAAAAAGATTAATCAGTATTGCACAGGCAAAATTTAATTGCCCTTCTCGGGCTTTTGCATATAATTTTGAAGAGGTCATAAGTATCATGATTAATGAGGAAGATCACTTCAGACTTCAATGTATAGCCCCAGGGTTGCAGCTTAAAAAAATATGGGAAATGATTGATTGGTATGATAATCAAATGGGCGAAGAGCTAAAATATGCGTTTAACGAAAATGAAGGATTTCTTACCTGTTGTCCCACAAATGTAGGAACAGGATTACGAGTTTCTTTGATGATGCATTTACCGGCATTGATGATTACAAATCATTTGGCTGATTTGATGACTGCAATTTCCCAGAGAGGATATGCTGTAAGAGGTTTCTACGGAGAGGGAACTGATTTTCAAGGGAACATATTTCAATTATCAAACCAATCCACACTGGGATTACCAGAAAAAGAAATTATTAGAAATTTAGAATTAGTTAGTAAAAAATTAATAGAAAAAGAACAAAAAGCACGGGATAAGCTTATGATCCACTCTAAAAAAAAGATTGAAGATCAAATTATGAGAGCTTATGGTATCTTGACCAATGCCAAAATCATATCAACAGTTGAGGCTGTAGATTTATTGTCTAAGGTAAGGTTTGGGATCGAATTAGGAATACTGGAAAATATTGGTTATGATATTATCAACCGTCTAATGTTAATCGTTCAACCTGGCTATCTCCAGTTGTTGAAAGGTCAAACAGTTAACCAAGAACAGCTCAATTCAGCCAGGGCCGAAATAATTAAAGAAGTATTAAATTAATTTATATTTTCAGGATTAATAAAAGGGAAGGATAAGAAATGTTTAAAAGATATACTGAAAAAGTTAGAAAAGTGATTATGATGGCACAAGAGGAGGCAGTTAATCTTAATCATAACTATATCGGAACCGAACACATATTAGTAGGTTTGGTAAAAGAAAATGAAGGAATTGCCGGGAAAATATTGCGTGAATTAGGGATAGAACCTGAAAAGGTTATCGAGGAAATTGAAAAAATAGTAGGAAAAGGTGATTATCAGGAAGTTAGTGAAATTACTTTTACTCCAAGGGCAAAAAAGGTATTAGAGTTAGCTTCACAAGAAGCAAGCCAGTTAGGGCAAAACTATATTGGTACTGAACATTTACTGTTAGGCCTTATTAAAGAGGGAAGCGGAGTTGCTACTAGAATATTAACTGAGATGGGCATCGATCTTGATACTATTTATTCACAAGTAATGAAAGTATTAATGGAAAGCAGCCATTCATCAGAAACAACAGCCGGAGGAGGTGTTTCTCGAAAAGATAGCAAAGTTCCTACATTGGATGAATTTGGTAGAGACTTAACCGAACTTGCCAAGGATGAAAAACTTGATCCGGTGGTAGGAAGAAACAACGAAATTCAACGAGTAATACAAATATTAAGCCGAAGAAAAAAGAATAATCCTTGTTTGATTGGAGAAGCCGGTGTTGGAAAAACAGCTATTGTAGAAGGATTAGCCCAAAAAATAGCAAACCATGATGTTCCGGAAATACTAAAAAATAAAAGAATTATTTCCCTGGATCTTGCTTTAATAGTGGCAGGAACCAAATACCGGGGTGAATTTGAAAAAAGATTAAAGAAAATTGTTAAGGAAGTTCAGACTTCTAATGATGTAATTCTCTTTATTGATGAATTTCACACCCTGGTTGGAGCTGGAGCAGCAGAAGGAGCTATTGATGCATCTAATATATTAAAACCTGCCTTAGCCAGAGGAGAAATCCAAGCCATTGGTGCCACAACTACGGATGAATACCGAAAATATATTGAAAAAGACAAGGCATTGGAGAGACGTTTTCAGCCAATTTATGTGCAAGAGCCTTCTATTGATGAAGCTATCCAGATATTAAGAGGTCTTAGAGATAAATATGAAGCTCATCATAAATTAACCATAACAGATCAATCCTTAATATCTGCCGTTAAATTAGCAGCAAGATATGTTTCAGGTCGTTTCTTGCCTGATAAGGCTATTGACGTAATTGATGAAGCATCTTCAAGGGTTAAGCTAAAAAATACTGTTTATCCTCCAGATGTAAAGGAAGTGGAAGAGCAATTATTGAAAATACGCAAAGAAAAAGAGGCAGCAGTAAAGTTACAGGAGTTTGAAAAGGCTGCTAAATTGCGGGATAAAGAGAGAAAACATGAGGAACGCTATAGTGAGATTAAAAAAGAATGGGAAACCGGAAGAACAAAAGACAAAATTGAAGTGTTAAATGAAGATGTTGCTGAAGTTGTATCCAGTTGGACAGGAGTCCCAGTTTATTCATTAAAAGAAGAAGAAACAAAAAAACTTATCCGTATGGAAGAAGAGCTGCATAAACGTATTGTGGGACAGGATGAAGCTATTAATGCAATTTCTCGGGCAGTTCGAAGGGCTCGTGCCGGCATGAAAGACCCAAAAAGACCGATTGGTTCATTTGTATTTCTAGGGCCAACTGGTGTAGGTAAAACCGAATTAGCTAGGAGTTTGGCAGAGTTCTTGTTTGGAGACGAGAATGCTATGATTAGTCTTGACATGTCAGAATATATGGAAAAATTTGCTGTTTCACGTTTAGTGGGAGCACCTCCTGGTTATGTTGGTTATGAAGAAGGTGGACAACTAACCGAGAAAGTAAGGAG
>CAYWJZ010000093.1:3550-5027 GCA_964458635.1 uncultured Atribacterota bacterium | reverse complement strand
CTTTTTGAGGATCCTGATAAAAGGGATGCAGAAACAGCTTTCCTGAAATTACTCTGGGAAAGAGGAATCGATTTTGAAAAACAGGTTATCTCTGAAATGAAAAAACCTTTTCTTGATTTAAGCGATTTTAAAGGATTGGAAAAGGAAAATAAAACCAGAGAAGCACTTCACAAGGGTGTTGATTTAATCTACAACGGACGAATTACCACCAATAACCTGGTAGGCGAACCTGATTTAATATTAAGAAAAAATAAAGATTATATTGCTGGAGATATTAAAAGCGGTTCCGGCTTGGAAGGTGAGAATGATCTATCAGAAGGAAAACTAAAAGTTCACTATGCTAACCAACTGGGATTATATACTGATATTTTAGAAAAATTAAGCTACTCCAGATTAAAAACCCCGTTTATACATGATATCCACGGTAGAAACATTACCTATGATTTAGAGCAACCGAAAGGAAAGCATGACAAAGAAACCTGGTGGGAAGTCTACCAATCCACTTTATTAAATGTTGGAAAAATATTAGAACAACAATTGATAACTACACCCGCCCATTGCAGTGCATGCAAATTATGTCACTGGAGATCTTACTGTTTGAGAAATCTTATTTTGACGAAAGATTTGACCCTTATCCCAGAACTGGGGAGAAAAAAAAGAGATATTTTAAATCAAGAAGTAAAGAAATTTACCGATTTTGCACAAAGACCATTACAAAAATTTATTATCGGCAAAAAAACTATTTTCTCTGGAATAACCCCTGAAACTTTGAAAAAATACCATACTCGAGCTAGGTTATTATCTAAAATTGATAGTCATGCCTATGCCAAAAGAAAGATAGAATTACCACAAACTGATACCGAGTTATTTTTTGATGTGGAAACCGATCCAATGCATGATTTTTGTTACCTGCATGGCTTTATAGAACGCCATCATAGAAATAAGGACAAAGAAAAATATATTTCTTTTTTTGCGAATAATGCCACTGAAAAAGAAGAAGAAAGAATTTTTATTGATGCATGGCATTATATTAAACAGCATTTTCCTTGTGCTGTCTATTATTATTCTCCTTACGAGAAGACAATATGGAAAAAACTATGCCTGAGATATTCAGAATTAATCAATTTATCTGAATTGGAAGCATTTTTTAAGTCTCCTTTTGTTGTTGACCTGTACAGTGATATTGTCAGAAAGCATACCGAGTGGCCTACTTATAGTTACTCGGTAAAGGACCTGGCTAAATACCTGGGTTTTCGATGGAGGGATGAAAGCCCGTCCGGTGCGGAATCTATTGAATGGTATCATCGCTGGCTGGAAAAAGAAAAATTAGAAATTAAGGAACGTATTTTACAGTATAATGAAGATGACTGTATTGCCATGAGAGTACTATTAGAAGGCATTAAAAATCTGCCGGTTAAGAAAAACTAATATATTATTAATATTAATCAAGTGAAAGAAATTAATGTTATTCTTCGTA
>CAYWJZ010000093.1:0-3450 GCA_964458635.1 uncultured Atribacterota bacterium | reverse complement strand
AACTAATATATTATTAATATTAATCAAGTGAAAGAAATTAATGTTATTCTTCGTACTATATGTATAGATGCTGTATCAAAGTAGTACAGGCTATATCACTAATCCGAAAATAATAAGAAAAGGAAAGCATATAAGATAATACTAAAAAATATTTTATAGATAACATGGATACAAAAAAACCATAGTGGAAATAATTTTAAAATGATCTTTTTAAGAAAAAAGAAAGAATTTCATGATAACAATTTCCGAGTGTGAGCAAAAAAATGATCTACAGTTAGTTGTCCTTAGTCTGGATAATCAGGAATATTATTACTGCCTGATGAAGAGATACGAGATTCCACTGATGAATTATGTTCGAAAATTATCCGGTATGAATCAATCTGATGTTGAAGATGTTTTACAAGACATCTTCATGCTCGCCTATCAAAATTTAAATGACTATGATCGGCAATTTAAATTTTCCAGCTGGATTTATCGTATCGCCCATAACCAAACAGTCAGTATGCTTCGTAAAAAAACAAAAAATTATCGGGATATTTCCTGGGATGAACACGACCTGGACCAAATTGTGCAATCTGATTTTGATTTGGAGAAAAAAATATTCCAGAATCTAGACTACCAAAAGTTGCTTCATATCATTGATTTGTTACCTTTAAAATACAAGGAAGTTCTGTTACTAAAATTTGTTGAGGGAAAAGATTACCAGGAAATCAGTGATATTCTCAGGAAACCAATGGGTACCATAGGCACCCTGATTAATAGAGCTAAAAAGCATTTACTTCAGGAAATCAAAAAAGGACAAGGTGAGTCAAAAAATGACTGATATAAGTAAAAACACATTAGAAAAAATTAAAAAAGAACAACTACATCCTAAACCTCGTTGGTATTTCTTAACTCGTAATTATTTCTTCTGGTTTATGTTTGCTCTTACCACGCTATTGGGCGGATTCGCCTTTGGCATGATCTTGCTTATTACCGGTAATCTGGATTGGGATGTATATAAATACCTTGGTATCAGTTTACCTGAGGCACTAGTTGTTCATTTGCCTTATTTTTGGATTGCCTTATTGGTATTTTTTATATTTGTTACTTATTATAATTTCATTCACACTCGAAAAGGCTATCGTTATCGTTTCATTCTTATCTTTTTTATCAGTTTATTGCTAAGTGCTGCTTTAGGTTTTGGTTTTTACCAGTATGGCTGGACAGAAACAGTGGATAGACAGCTAAGAATTAGATTCCCCGGATATCAGAGAATGGTCTATACCAGCGAAAATCAATGGACACAACCGAAAAAAGGGCTGCTCAGTGGAACAATTATAGAAATTGACTCAGAAGATAATTTGTTACGGCTGAAAGATTATCAGGACAGAGAATGGTCTATCGACATTAGTCAGGCCAGAATACGAGGTAATATTCCTTTAAGCGAAGATCTGGAAATCAAAATCATCGGCCAACAATTATCCGAAGACCTCTTTGAAGCTATCCAAATCAGAGCTCCCCGCGGATACCACCAGGGTAAAGGCAGAAGATGAAAAAAATCATTGTTTTTCTACTCCAAAAACATATTTGTTTCTCTTTCTCTACGTCTAATCTGTGAAATTCTCATGCTATTGAGATTTACCACGACAAAGTATGGGGAGTTCTAGAAAAACTTTTCCTTTTCTTACTACATACATATTGTCATATAAATTACAGGTAGGACAAATATGATTTGGAATAATCTCCACTTTGTCTCCGAGGGACAATGTCTTATTAGCCTTCCTATCATTAATCAAACCATGTTCATCAAAAAGTCTGTTTAACCGTAAGTCCGTAAAGTTTTTAACCATACCGTAGCCAGGAGTATAACAGATACCATGACTGCGGGTAAAATATGTTAATGCCTTTGCTCCTGCATCAAGTACAACTCTTTCAGGGGTAGGTTTACTTACAACAGTAGCCAAAATAGTTGCTGCACAATAGCGGTAGCTTTGGAGAGCATGACCCTGGGCAGCATCCATTAAAATATAAGTTCCGGGTCTAATTTCAGTAACACCGGGTAATATCTTACCAATTAATATCGAAGGGGTAGCGCCTATGCTTATAACTTCGATTTCGATACCTGCATCCCTTATAAGCTTAGCAGCATAGAGTGTATCTTCCTGGCTTTGCCTAAACATCTCCGCACATTCTGCTCGTGTCGATGCATTATAAGTATGCCCCTCATGGGAAAAAATTCCTTTAAGCTTTACCTTTGATGTACTTTCTATAAATCTTGCCAATTGTACCAGCTTTTTCCCTGGAACAATACCAGATCGCTCCTCCCCCACTTCAACTTCAATAAAGACTTCCATAGATTCCATTTCATTTTTGAAAGCTTCTGAAAGAGCTAACACCTGTTGCTCATTATCCACACCCACACTTATCTTTATCCTTTTTGCCAGTTTTTTTAATCGTTCAATCTTCTGTTTGCCATATATTTCATTAGCTATAAATATGTCATCAAGACCATTTTCGGCCATTACCTCAGCCTCTCCTATGTTGGCAACGGTAATTCCTTTTGCGCCCGCTTCTATTTGCATCAATGCAAGAGCTGGTGTTCTGTGTGTTTTTGTGTGAGGTCTCAAGTTAACGTTAGCTTCCCTGGCCTTTTCTTGCATTTTTTTGATATTTCTTTGCATAATATCATAATCAACTACCAACGCAGGGGTATCTATATCAAAAATACTACTCATACTGAATTACCTCAACCTCTATAACTCAATCTTCTTTAACTAGAGCAGCAATCGCTTCAATCTCCACAAGGAAGCCAAAGTGTAATTTTTTAGTTGGCACTATTGCTCTAGCAGGTTTATGTTTACCAAAAAAATCTGCGTAAGATTTGTTTACACGCCCCCATAGATCAATATCAGCAATATAAACAGTAGTTTTTAAGACATTTTCCTTACAACTACCCGCAGCTTCTAGTATTGCAGCTACATTGGCAAGTGCCCTTTGTGTTTGTTCTTCTACTGTCCCTAATTTTTTGTTTTTCAGCCTGCAATCCCGTAGGCAATTGTCCCGAGATATATACGATATTATCATGTATTATTGCTTGGGAATAGTGACCACCAGGTTTTGGTACATTATATGTATTCTCTTCTTCCAATTTTTCAAGAACAATCAAGAATAAGTTGATAATTATTTAATCTTAAACTTTGGCATTTCAAAGATATACTATGGTCAAAATATCTTGCTATTCCTCTTTTTTGCTGACCAGCTCTTTTGCCTTATTTTTAGCTTTCTGCATGTTTTCTTCCAGTTCATTGGCATTAACACTGCTGGGTACGATCTTGGACTGGTTAAAATCAATCTTTACTTTTTTGATTCCCAAACTTTTTGTTAAAGTCTGTAATGTTTGCCGTGCTGAATTTTCCACTTCAGATTGATTTTTGTTCACCACACCTTCTGCTCATTGAGCTGCTTGGT
>CAYWJZ010000092.1:0-5055 GCA_964458635.1 uncultured Atribacterota bacterium | reverse complement strand
GGTTACTTCCCTCCGCTAGAATTACCTAGGTCAGGTTAAGGGGTCAAAGCAAAATGCTTTTTCTCAGCAAGTAGCTCCCCCAGTAACTTGATATATTAAAATTCTAAGTAAATTATATCACTTCTATTTTTTTTGTAAAGAGAAAACAATGTTACGTCTGTGTCAAATTTTAAATAATACAAATTATTTGAAAATTGAAATTTTATGTAATATGATTGAAATACAAGAAGTTTGGGGGTTTAATGATATGGATAAATCGCTTGAAAGAATTGTAATCACTGGCAATGGGGAAGATTGGAAAAAAGAAAAAATTACTAATTTCTGTCAACAAGCTGACTATATCATTGCTTCCGATAATGGACTTTCACTACTTAACCGTTTTAACATAACGCCTGATCTTATTGTTGGTGATCTGGATAGCGTATCACAAACGTTGCTGCAACATTATTCTGAAATACCCATAGAAAAACATCCCAGTAAAAAAGATCTTACCGATTCAGAACTCAGTATTCAAAAAGCTCTTAGTATGAATCCAAAAGAAATAATCCTATTAGCCATGACCGGGAATTACTTTGACCACAGCTATGCCGCTATTGTTAATCTTTTCCGGAATTATAAGCAAGATATTAAAATGAAAATTATTACTTCTAATTCAGTTATTTTTCCGGTTACAGAAAGGATGTCCCTGCCTCACCTGAAAGGAAGAAGGTTTTCATTGTTTCCACTAAGTCCTATCAAGCATGTTTCCCTGATAGGATCTCAATATAAGTTTTCAAAAAAAAATCTGACCATCAACGATTATAGTATCAGTAATGTTATTGTTGATAATAAGCTGGAGATCAATTTTGAAAAAGGAAGGTTTTTTTGTGTCCTTTTTGATCCGGGATTTCAATGAATATCGCAACTGCATAGCGGGTGGTTTTAAGAATCTCTAAAAGTGGAATTAATTTTTCTAAGTGATATAACTATTTTGATTTCGGGTGAAATATAATCATATTGTTTATCTTGGTATTTTTTAATAAAGTTGAGTGGGAGTATCAATCCATTCTTTTCCATACAATTCTTCTGCTTTTTTTTGATATTTTTTGGGAAATTCCGCTTCAAGCTGTTCCAAATATTCCAAAAAGTATTCTTTGTTGCTCAAGGAAAATACCTGAGTGGGAAAATTTATATTACACCATACATCTTTTTCCTCCAGGCAGCCACGGCACTGATTATCTATGAACATGGCATCACTATAAGGTAATAGTAAAGAGAGCATGTTTAAATCATTGGTCATTCCCCGGTCAGGTGGTTTTTTCTGCCCGGAACCCGCCTTACGAGCAAAAGAAGCATAAAATAAGGCATAAAGTTTTACAAAAGGAATCTGCCGAAAGGCTTCCGACTGCAGGTAATGCCAGGTATTCAGCCAGAGTTCATTGTTGTCTATCCCTTCTTCTTGAAAAATTGAATGAATTAACTGAATAGGATCTATCAACTCCAAAAGAAATTTACAAAGTTTTATATCATGAATTTGTTGAGCAGGAAACCGGATTATATATTTCAGGTAGTCCGGGTAGCAGTGCAAAATCTCTTTTACCAAAGATAAATAAAAATCTTCTAACCATTGTTCAAACTTAGCATCCGCGTGTTTTTTCCAGATATAAAATTCCTTGACCCACTGCTGATGAATTTTTTCCCTTGATTTTCTTAATTCCTCTTCAAAGGTTTGTGAGTAACAAGCCGGACTATATTTGATCTTTCTGGGAAGCCAAATATTAATATCTCTATCGAAAACCGAATCTAAGGGATTAACTCTTGGATTAACCGATAAACCTCTGATCCAATTTCTAACAGAATCTTCAATCTGTAATTTTCTAATCTGATACTGGTCAACAAATTTTGAACCTCTAGATAAGAGGTGATACATCTTCTCCAGGGGTTCAAAAAAGCTAGATACAACAGATTCCTGGAAATGAAAATTGGATTGAGGACAAATAATAATCTGCATCTTTATAAGTTTATCCAGCTTTTGGTAAAGTTGCACCCAGAAATAATCAGTATGGTCATTTCCGGTAGCCTTCATATCGGGATGAAGAGCTCTTACCATATAGCTAAGCGCAAATTGATCAATATAGAGTATTTTTTTAGAAAGATGCGGAAGTATATAATGTATTTCAATTTCATTCCGCGAAGGATCGGGATAATAACATTGGTTACATTTTCGCGTATAATGATCAGAAAATATTTTTCTAACCCCATAACTTTTATTACCGCAACGCGGACATCTAATAAATGGCGGACCACTTATTTGATTCATACCCTTATTTATTTCTCTACAGCTTTTTTTATTCTTTTAATACCCTCAACAATATTTTCCCGAGAGGTAGCATAAGATAGTCTGACATATTCTTGATTTTCTTCCTGGTTCTTTTTTCCAAAACAACTTCTGGCAAGTACCGCTACTCCGGCTTCATGCAAGAGATATTGCTGAAGTTCTTTAGAATCCTTCAGGTTTAAATTTTGACAAGCTCCGGTTACATTGGGAAAAACATAGAAGGCTCCACCCGGATTTGTACAGGAAATTCCTTTGATATCATTCAAGGCTTCAACAATAATATCCCGTCGAGAATGAAACTCTTTAATCATAGCCAGGGAACCTTCCTGTGGTCCATCTAATGCTTCAATACCTGCCATCTGTGTAAAAGTAGCAGTACAGGAAACTGAATTTGTCGCTAAGCGGGTAAATTGCTTTGCCAACTCAGGATTCATTACCCCAAAACCCAAACGCCAGCCGGTCATGGCATATGTTTTGGAGAAACCGTCCAATATAATAGTCCTTTCTTTCATGCCTGGTAAAGAGATAATACTATGGAATTTTCCATCATAGACCATATTACAATAAATTTCATCAGAAAAGACCCAGATATCATTTTGGATTGCTAAATTGGCAATTTCCTCTAAATCTTGCTGGGTTAAAATACCACCGGTGGGATTATGAGGTGTATTAATAATAATTAATTTTGTTCGGTCTGAAATTTTTTCTTTGAGCATATCAATATCAAATCGAAAATCTTTTTCTTCCAGTAAAGGTAAAGGAACTGCCTTGGCACCTACAAAATTTATCATGGATTCATAAATTGGATAACCCGGGTTAGGGTAAATAACTTCATCCCCTTCGTTTACACAGGCCATGGCAGTGTAAAAGATAACAGGTTTTCCTCCAGGTGTCACTACAACTTCTTCAGGGCTAACTTCAATACCGCGGCTTCTGGAAACATAACGGGCTATACTTTCGCGAAAAGGCATAAGTCCCGCTGAAGGTCCATAATGAGTGCAGCCTTCATGGAGTGCCTTAGAACCTGCTTCAATAATATTTGATGGTGTATCAAAATCCGGTTCTCCTATGGCAAAACTAACAATATCTTTACCCTGGGATTTCAGTTCGTTAACCTCAGCTAATACTTCAAAAGCTGTTTCCGTTCCCAAGCGATTCATACGATTGGCAATTTGCATTATTTAATACCTCCTGTATATTCTATATTATTATATTCTAAACTTATGATAGATGAAATACTTATCTGGAAATCTCTCGGGATTTTTGTGTAGCACTATCAATAGCCTTTATTAATGCTATCCTGAACCCCCCGTCTTCTAATTCTACTAAACCATCAATGGTTACACCCCCCGGAGTTGTTACATCACCTTTTAACAAAGCAGGATGTAGTCCTGTTTCTAATACCATCTTTGCTCCTCCCAGGATTGCTTGAGCAGCTAATTTTCGAGCTAATTCTCCTGGTAAACCCATTTTTACCCCACCATCGGTAAGAGATTCTATCATCATATAACTGTAAGCCGGTCCGCACCCGGACAGTGCCGTAACAGCATCCATCAAGTCTTCCCGGTCAATTGTTTCTACCTCACCGATCGATTTAAATATTTCTAAGCTGGCTCCAAGATGTTCTTCCTTCACAAATTTTCCGGGATACAATACGGTCATACCTTTATTTACCAGAGAAGCAGTATTTGGCATTGCCCGAATTACGGGAATAGATTTATTTAATGTCTTCTCAATAAAAGCACTACTGATTCCTGCTGCAATCGAAATAATAATTTTATCTTCAATTAATTCTGGTAAAATCTGGGTTAATACTTTTTTTATAATTTGGGGTTTAACTGCTAAAATAATAATATCACTTTTTGCTACTGCTTTTTGATTATCTACACCTACTTGTATTTTATATTTTTCTTGAGCTTTTAAGGTAATCTCTACTCTTGAGTCCGTTCCAAAGACTTGCTCCGGTGCAACAGCTTTATTTTTAATCAGGCTGCTAACCAGAATATTTCCCATTTTTCCCAAGCCAATGATTGCTATATTCTTTTCTATTTTCATATAATCTCTTCCCTTTTAACTTACTTTTTGCTTGTTGGATACTTCTATGTAAGAAAACATATCAACAAGCTTAGTTGTTATCATAAAATAAATCTCTGCATTCTGTCAATTAAAAAGAGATATTTTGCTTACCAGTTGATTTTACTTTTTTCCCTGGCAATAATATCATCTAAAATTTCGGCACCTTTGAGAATAATATCATAGCATTTTTTTTCTTCTGTTCGGTATTGGTCCTTTAACGGCTTGCAATCAAAATCACCCAGCTCTTTATTAAAACAATCAAAAACTTCTCTCGATATTTCTTTGATTTCGGGGCTTTGGTGAGCATGGTTTTTTACAAACAAATACCCGAGTACCATTAGAGAGCCAGTTACCACACCACAGACATTTTCCATGCCCATTCCTCCCCCAAAAGCCGCTGACAACCTAAGACAGTTTTCTGATAAACCCAAATTATAAACCTGATTTGCTCCGTAAAGGATTGTTTCTGCACAATTTAAGTCTTCTTTCTTGCCAAAACCCTGCTCAATCAAGTTTTTTAACATTGCTTTCTCCTTGTTCTGTTTTCTGTTATTACTCATTATATTTGCTCCTAATGAAATCAAAAGCCCTGCAATTTATAACAGGGCTTTTGCTGGTTCCTGAAAAAATTAATTATTGATTTAGTTAATATTTTATAGAAA
>CAYWJZ010000091.1:1925-5103 GCA_964458635.1 uncultured Atribacterota bacterium | reverse complement strand
CATCTAATCTAGCTATTTCAGGAAATTAAGTTAGTTTTGTAAGCTTTGCTTGTGATTTTCTCTATTATAGAAGGGAATCTAGTAAATAGACTAAGGCAAAGACAAAAATTTATAAGGAGAAAAAAATGAGTTCAAAGATTGTTATTGTCGGTGCAGGGTATGCTGGTATTCTTACTGCAAAAAAATTAGCCAAGAAGTTCAAAAAGGATAGCACGGTTTTAATTACAGTTATCGATAAGAATCCCTATCATGTAATGCTGACGGAACTCCACGAGGTAGCCGCAAATCGAGTAGAAGAAGAAAGTATCCGAGCCAGTTTGAAAAAAATATTTGCTGGCAGGAAAGTTAATATTGAATTAGATACTGTAACTTCCTTCGACTTTGAGAAGAAATTGGTTATTGCTAAGAGAAAAAAGTATGAGTATGATTATCTGGTTTTAAGTGCTGGCTCTAAGCCGACTTTTTTTGGAGTTTCCGGAGCAAAAGAGCATGCCTTCCAACTTTGGTCTTATGATGATGCAGTGAATATTCGCCAGCATATTCAGAATACTTTCAGTGAAGCCTGCCGTATAGCAGATCAAAAAGAGAGAAAGAAAAAGCTAACTTTTTTTGTAGTAGGTGCGGGATTTACCGGGGTTGAAATGGCCGGTGAATTGGCTGAATATATACCAATTATCTCAGATAAATTTGGAATTGACCGGAATGAAGTAACTATCAGTATCGTAGATATTCTTAGTAGGACAGTTCCCAACCTACCGAAGGAATTATCAAGAAGAGCAGAAAAAAAGTTAAAGAAAATGGGCGTGAATATCATACTTAATTCTAATGTCTGTGAAGTAGGGACTGATTATATAAAAATTATGCAAAATGAAGAATGTAATAAATATGATACTAATACGGTAATATGGAGTGCAGGCATTGAAAGTGCTGATATTACCGGAGAAGCAGCCAAGGTACTTAAGTCAGAAGAAAGAAACAGGATTAAAACAGATGCCTACTTGCGTTCGATAGATAATGATAAAGTATTTGTGATCGGGGATAATATGTTTTATATACCGGAAGGTGAGGAGGAGCCGGTACCCCAGGTGGTTGAAAATTGTGAACTAAGTGCGGCAACAGCAGCACATAATCTTTCTTGCCTGATTACCGGCAAGGGAGAGATGAAAGAATATAAACCATCTTTCCACGGATTTATGGTATCAATCGGAGGTCGTTATGGATTAGCCCGGGTCGGGTTCCCAAAATTTATGATTAATTTACCATCTTTTCTTGCCATGTTTGCAAAGCATTTTATTAATATAATTTACTTTATCCAGATTTTGGGATGGAATAAAATATATAGCTATATGAAACATGAATTTTTTACAATTAGGAATTGCAGAAGTTTTGTAGGAGGTCATTTCTCTAACCGCACTCCCAGTTTTTTAATAGTTCCCATTCGATTATGGTTGGGAGTAGTATGGGTATTTGAAGGAGTCAAGAAAATAAATGAGGGATGGTTTAGAGAAGCTAAGTTAACTGGCTTTTTTAGTGGGGCTAATGATTGGTTTAACTCTATACTTGGAATAGCTGTTGAAGGTGCCGAGGCCGCCAGCTCAGCTACTCCTGTAGCTAATGGAGCAGCGGAAGAAGCAGGGACCGCTTTAATAAATTGGAATATTTTAGGTTTATTCAAAGTTTTTTTGGTAAGTGGTAAAGACCTTGTCGAATCAACTTTAAGTGATTTTGGCTTCAAACTGGATGTACCGTTAATCAACTGGTTTGTTGAGAATGTTGTTTTATCAGGAGAAACCACACAGTTGATAATGCAGTCTAGTATTATAATTATTGAAATTTTAATAGGTCTTGCGCTAATCGGTGGTTTATTTACATTTCCGGCAGCAGCCGTATCTCTTGTATTGTTATTTATGTTTGTCTGTACTACAGGCGTATATTTTAGTAATTTCTGGATGATATTTGCGGGAATTGCGGTACTTATCTGTGGTGGAAGGATATTCGGGTTAGATTATTATGTAATGCCCTGGTTAAAAGAACACTGGAAAAGGATTCCAATTGTAAGAAAGCTGTATATTTACAATGACTAGTATTGCAGAAAATAGTCATATTAAAAAAGAATTCAGGTATAATGAAGCTTTTAAAGATATAAAAGAAGAAATTAATAGAGTGTTATGCACCTCTCCTACTATCATACGCGAATATACCAAACATCTGGGGAAAACTACCGGAAAATTTATGCGGGCTAGTTCTCTTCTGATTTGTGCTCAAGACAACAGAGGTTTTATACCACAAAATGCCATAACGCTGGCCAGTGCTATAGAAATACTCCATCTTGCTACACTTGTCCATGATGACGTGATAGATAATGCCGATATTCGTCGGGGAGCCGTTACTTTACAGAAAAAATATGGAAACAGAACAGCAGTTATTTGCGGTGATTATTTATTAAGTGTTGCCCTGAAATTAGTTGCTTCAGTTTCCGAGAAAGAGGAATACTTAGACAGAAAGATACCGGACTTTGTCGGCAGGGTTTGCCTGGGAGAATTAAACCAACACATTAATAATGGCAATTATGATTTATCTGTATTTCAATATTTAAAAATTATTGCTGGTAAAACAGCCTGTATGTTTGAAGCTGCATTTTATGCAGGTGCTTCGTTGGTGGAAGATGAGGAAGTAATTAAAAAATATGGCAGGATTGGCCGGTATATCGGGATGATTTTTCAATTAACTGATGATTGTATGGATTTTGAAACTACCGAAAGTATTGCTAGAAAACCTGTGCAATCTGATTACGAGAAAAATGTTATTACCTTGCCGTTAATCCACACCTTTAAAGTGCTGGAAAGCTTTAAAGCCAGAGCTCAAAAACAACGGCTAAGCAGGACTGAAATTAACGCAATGGTTAAAAAAGCAGGCGGCCTTTTATATACCAGAAATTTAGCTAAAAAATATTATAAAAAAGCACTTGACTTATTACAGAAAGTTGAGACCTCAGTGGAAAAAAAAGAAAAAATCAAGTCAGTTATAGATAAAG
Organism: uncultured Atribacterota bacterium; assembly: GCA_964458635.1. Taxonomy (GTDB): domain Bacteria; phylum Atribacterota; class Phoenicimicrobiia; order Phoenicimicrobiales; family Stramentimicrobiaceae; genus CAYWJZ01. The sequence continues at coordinate 2,069 of CAYWJZ010000091.1, read as the reverse complement.
CCTACCGTGTTTTTTAGCTGTTTAATTCAAGATATATTCATAATGCATCTAAAGAGTATAAAACAATAATATGTTTAAAAAACTTTTCAGCTTTATAGAAATCAAGACAAAAATTACCAGTGTATTTGCTTTTTTGCTAGCATT
>CAYWJZ010000091.1:0-1825 GCA_964458635.1 uncultured Atribacterota bacterium | reverse complement strand
ATTTTACGGATTTTTTATACCTTTTCTGATGTTGTATATCAATATGCCGGAAGGAACATTTTTAACATTTGATTTTAATACCACCTCTCTGGCTTTATATCTCAGACTGAATATATTACCTATTATAACAATAATCCTGTTGTCAGTTGCCCCGGTATGTGCCACAGCAAACATTATGCTGGCAAATAATATCTGTGATTTGGAGAAAGATATGGCAGTTAAGAGATATACACTACCTTATTTTATAGGGGATAAGGCAATTCTCTTATTTGCCTGGATTTACTATCTGATATATATAGCAACTATCCTGATGGTTCTTTTAAATATTTTATCTCCACTTGTCTTATTAGCACTTTTGACCATCTTTATAGTGCAAAAGAACATTAAACAATTTTCTAAAGTACAAGATAAAGAGACTACCTTCTTAGTATCGATAAAGAATTATATAATTATTATCGGTACCAACACTTTGTTGATTTTTTTAAGTGGATTATTGTAATGTTAGGATAAAATGAAATATCTAAAAAAATATGACCTAATAATAATTTTAATTATCCTGGTGATCAGTTTTTTATCCTGGATATTCTATCAGTATTTAGTGGCAGGACAATCACCAAAAGCGGAAATTTACCATTATGCTGAATTAATAAAAACAGTAGAATTAGATCAAGGTCTAGATAAATATTTTTTTATTGAGGAAAATCCTAATATAGTATTTCACCTGTTCGAAGATGGCAGTATTAGTTTTGCAGAATCAGACTGTCCGCATAAATTGTGTATAAAAGCAGGAAAAATATCCAGACCTGGTCAATTTGCTGCCTGTCTGCCTAATGGTATAATATTAAAGATCGTGCCTGCTGAAAAAACTGAGAGAGATATAGATATTGTAGTTGGAAATTAGAAAGGTATAAACGTCTAAAATAATGGATACATTTCGTTTATCTGAGAAGATGACTAAAATTCAAGTTTTAGTTTTTAGTGGATTATTATTTGCCATTGCACTGATACTCTCTTTGGTGGAGAGTATGCTTCCGATTATTCCCATCGCAGTACCTGGCATTAAGTTTGGCTTATCAAATATTGCTGTAATGTACGCTCTCTTTTTTCTAGGTGCCAAACAGGCTTATACCATTGCTATTCTCAAAGCATTATTTGTTTTTCTTACCAGAGGCTTTATTGCCAGTACGTTAAGTTTAGCAGGGGGCTTATCGTCAATTACTTGTATGTTGTTAATGCTTATTTTATTAAAAGAAAAAATTTCTTATATAAGTGTCAGTGTTGTGGGGGGTGTTTCCCATAATATTGGCCAATTTTTAGCCGTAACCATTATCTATATCAGTGCAAGTATCTGGGCTTATCTACCGGTGTTGTTGATATCTGGAGTAATTACAGGTATAATAACAGCTACGTTATTGAATATTGTTTTACCCGTACTCAAAAAAGTGATTTGGGTAATAGAAGAATAAAAAATAGAAAAATCTCAAAAAAGGAGGAAAGCATGAATAAATTAACATCTAAAAATAGCAAAAGAAAAGGAAATATATTAAAAATAGTTTTATTAGTACTAAGTGCTTTCATTATTGTATTTGCATTACATGGTTGTGGCACAGAAGAGGAAGAAAATACTTCAGTAGAGAGTGGTACCGAGGAAAGCTCTGAGAAAAGTGAGGAGACGGTTACAGAAGATATTGAGGAAGCTACCGAAAGTGGGGAAAAATCTACAGAAGAGGTTGAGGAAGCCTCTGAAGTAAGCGCTGGTGCCAAGACCGGTTTGGCTGTGGATACATCGCTTGAGAATTCAACTGACGCGAGTGAAGAAGAGGAT
>CAYWJZ010000090.1:0-5179 GCA_964458635.1 uncultured Atribacterota bacterium | reverse complement strand
TATGCGGGTGTGGTATTTACTGAAAAACAAATTGTTACCAAAACTGAAAAATAAAATTATTTGACAGAAAGTAAAAATTTGTATAATATAATTTTTAATCTCTAATATAATTTTAATAATAATGATTATGGTGGACTAAACAGGTTCTGTTCTTGCTTTTAGAGAAAGATATATCTGGTGAAAATATCTTAACAGAGCAGAACTGAAAAGAATCCTCAATGAATAAACAGGATAGTAACCTTTAAAAACTTTTGACGAGCGGGATAAGCTATTTATCCAATATGGGTGGCACCGCGAGAAATTAAATTTTATATCTCGTCCCTTGAGATAGTTAATATAAATTATCCGGGACGAGTTTTTTATTTTTTAAGCAGTAAAGGAGCAATTGATGGAAAAAATAAAGGTAAGCATTATCGGGGCGACCGGTTATTCAGGCAAAGAATTAATCAGAATACTTTTAAAACATCCGCAAGTGGACTTAATACATCTAGTGACAACCAGTTATGTTGGTAAAAAAATTGCAGAAGTTTTTCCCGATTTTTTAAATCAACTTGATAAAGAACTTGTTGAGTTAAATCTGGATATGATTACCCGGGATTCAGATTTAGTATTTACGGCTTTACCTCATACCGTTTCCATGGATATTGTACCAGAGTTATTGTTAAATAAGCATGTAAGAGTCATTGATCTAAGTGCAGATTTTCGGCTAAAAGACTATACCATTTATCGTGAGTGGTACAAAAAAGAGTATAAAGAGAGAGCTAGAACGTTATTGCAGGATGTAGTATATGGTCTTCCTGAACTTTATAAAAAAGAAATTAAAGTAGCTTCACTGGTAGCTAATCCGGGTTGTTACCCTACCAGTGTTATTTTGGGGATAGCTCCATTGTTGGCATATGATTTGGTAAAGATATCCGGCATTGTAGTTGACTCTAAATCCGGTACCAGTGGAGCAGGTAGGAAACTTTCTCTAGGACTTCATTTTACGGAGTTTAATGAAAATTTTAAAGCATACAAAACCCTGAAGCATAATCATATTCCGGAAATTGAGCAGGAGTTATCGTTAGTATATAACCAAAGAGAAAAACAGAAGAAGAAACCCATCAGAATTTCTTTTACACCACATCTTCTGCCAATTAGCAGAGGTATCCTGTCTACCAGTTATCTGGATTTAAAACAATATAATGACGAAGAGAAGATTTTACAGATGTATAAAGATTTTTATCAGGATGCACCTTTTGTAAGGATATTTAATCCGCCGAGTTTACCGGAAATAGGGTTTGTCAATAAAACGAACTATTGTGATGTTGGATTTTCCATAGACGAAAGAATGGGAAAAATTAAAGTTATCTCCGTTATTGACAATTTAACCAAGGGAGCATCAGGACAGGCCGTTCAGAACATGAATTTGATGTTTAATTTCCCTGAAGAGCTGGGTCTGAGCTAAGGTGAATAAAAATAATGGAGGAATAGGAAATCATAAAACAATAACTTCCTGATTATAAAAAGAAAAGAGGAGTGTTAAAAATGGACAATGGTGGTAAAGAAAATGGTTTTAAGATATATACCAGCAAAGGAGTTACTTTCCCTAAGGGATTTAAAGCGACGGGTTTGAACTGTGGAATAAGAGTGAAGAGAAAAGATCTGGCATTGATTTATTCTGATGAATTAGCCAATGCCTGTGGAGTTTTCACTGCTAACCGATTTAAAGCCGCTCCTTTATGGGTAACTGAAGAAAATCTATCGATCTCTCAAGGAAAATTACAGGCAATTTTAGTCAATAGTGGAGTAGCAAATGCATGTACCGGAGAGAAGGGATTACAGGAAGCCAGGGAAACTGTGAAGTATGTTTCAGAAGGTTTAAAAATAAATAAGGAATATGTCGCAGTAACTTCAACAGGGAAAATAGGTGAGTTTTTACCTCTGAATAAAATAGAAAAAGGTGTTAAAGAGGCTGTTCTCAAATTAAGCGTGTCCGGTGGAGAAGAAGCAGCAGAAGCTATTCTGACGACAGATACCAAAAAGAAAGAGATTGCAGTTAGTTTTGAGATAGGCGGACGAGAGGTTAGAGTAGGAGGAATAGCCAAGGGTTCTGGTATGATCCATCCTAATATGGCTACCATGTTAGGATTTATTTCTACCGATATAGTTATTGAGGGAAAACTTCTAAAGGAGGCCCTAAAAGAAGTAGTCAAAAATACCTTTAATATGATCAGTGTTGATGGGGATACCAGCCCGAATGATATGGTTTTACTGATGGCCAATGGCCTGGCAAAAAATGCTCTTATTAGCGAGAAAAATGAAGAAGAATATGATAAATTTTACAAAGCATTATATATCGTTTCGGAATACCTGGCAAAGGCGATTGCCCGAGATGGAGAAGGTGCAACCAAATTAATTGAGGTCTTAGTAAAAAATGCTCATTCTAAAAATGATGCCAAAGTAGCCGCTAAAGCAGTGATTAATTCTATGCTGGTAAAGGCCGCTATTTTTGGCCAGGATCCTAACTGGGGTAGAATATTAGCGGCGGTTGGTTACTCAGGAGCTCAAGTAGATCCGGAAAAGGTTGACCTTTTTATAAAAGAGAAAATTGTGGAAAACGGACAACCGATCGATTATTCGAGAGAAAGATTAAAGGAATATTTGGAAAATTCTCAAGAAATTAAAATCATAGTCGATTTAAAAGTTGGCAAAGAGAAGGCAACAGCCTGGGGATGTGACCTGAGCTATGATTATGTAAAAATTAATACTAAATACAATTAGTTTTGTTTAACCATAAAAAACCTGAAATATTTTTGCCTGAAATTCTAAAGAGATTTCAAGAGAAAAAAATAGAGAAGCAAAGGCTAATAAATTTATAAGCCATTTAGAGGATTCTTAAATACACCCGCTATACGGCTATGTGGGTGTGATATTTAATTATTGGCAGGTGTAAAATGTTAAAAAATGGAAACTATCGTGCGAAAATTTTAGGTGAGGCCCTTCCTTATATAAAAAGGTTCTGGAATAAGATTGTTGTAATCAAATATGGCGGGAGTGCCATGCAGGAGAAAGTTTTAGAGAAATCAATCATCAAAGATATCATTTTACTAAGGTATATCGGAATGAAACCGGTTATTGTACACGGTGGCGGTCCGGAAATTTCCAGCGAAATGAAAAAACAAAACAAAGAACCTGTATTTTTGAATGGCTTAAGGGTTACAGATCAGGATACCATGGATATAACGGAGATGGTCTTAACCGGAAAAATTAATACTCGGTTAGTGGCTGAGATCAATTTATGTATTTCTGAGGACCAGGGAAATGGTGTAAAAGGGGTTGGGCTCAGCGGAGAAGATGCTCAACTTATTACAGTAAAAAAACATAAATCGACTGATTTGGGATTTGTAGGAGAAATCAAGAAAATTAATCCCGAGATATTATTCTTACTCCTGGAGAAAAATTATATTCCGGTCATTGCCACCATTGGTGTAGACAATAATGGAGTTAGATATAATATTAATTCTGATACAGTGGCCGGGGAAGTGGCTATTGCCCTTAAATCAGAGAAGCTTATTTATCTGACAGATGTGGATGGAATATTAAGGGAATTGGATGACAAAAATTCCATTATCAGTAGTTTAAATAACTCTGAAGCTCGAAACTTGCTCCGATCAGGTAAAATACAAAAAGGTATGATTCCAAAGGTAAAATCGGCTGTTCAGGCTTTAGAAGCCGGGGTTCAAAAAGTGCATTTTCTGAATGGAAAGCTTGTTCATTCTATCTTGCTGGAATTATTCACTGATAGCGGAATTGGAACAGAATTTATCTCAACTTAGATAATCATGTTGATACCGGGATATATGGATAGTTAATTATAGATTATTGAAAGAATGATAAGAAGGGGAGGAAAAAATGAATACCAGGGAATTAATTGAAGATGAAAAAAAATATTTGGTGCAGACATATGGCCGACCTGCGATGATCCTTGATAAAGGTAAAGGAATAAAAGTATGGGATATAGAAGAGAAAATGTATTATGATTTTATCGGAGGCATTGCAGTTAACACTTTGGGTTATTGTCATGAAAAGATTGTTGAAGCCATTCATAAACAATCTGAAAAGTTAATACATTCTTCCAATCTTTTTTATCATGCACCCCAGATTCTCCTGGCTAAAGAGCTGGTAAAAATATCTTTTGGAGAGAGGGTTTTCTTTGGAAATAGTGGGGCAGAGGTTAATGAAGCTGCCATTAAATTAGCAGTTAAATATTTCAAAGACCAGAATAAGGATAAATGGAAAATAATCTATATGAATAACTCCTTTCACGGCAGAACTATTGCTACACTGGCTGCTACCGGAAAATATAAATACCAGAAAGATTATCTTTCGATATTACCGAGATTCAAACAGGCCAATTTTAATGATTTAGATTCCGTAAAAGAAGCTTATGATGAAAATGTAGCTGCTATCCTGGTGGAACCGGTACAAGGGGAGGGTGGCATTCATATTGCAACATCAGAATTTTTAGAGGGATTGAGAAAATTTTGTGACAACAAAGACCTGCTGCTAATCTTTGATGAGATTCAATGTGGCCTGGGAAGAACCGGCAAGATGTTTGCCTATCAGCATTATAATATAGAACCCGATATTCTGACTCTGGCCAAACCATTAGGAGGAGGTTTGCCTCTGGGAGCTTTGATCGCCGGAGAAAAAGTTGCTACTGTATTTAAAACAGGGGATCATGGAACGACTTTCGGGGGTAATCCGGTTGCCTGTGCTGCTGCCCTTGCCTTATTAGAAGTCTTACAGCAGGATGATCTACTGGGGAAATGTCAGAAAAAGGGAGAATATTTCCGGGGAAAAACACAAGAATTAGAAACAAAATATCCCGACTATGTGAAAGAAATTCGAATTATAGGACTGATGATAGGACTAGAAGTAGCAAAAGAAGGATCGGAAGTAGTAAAAAAAATGGTTGACGAAGGATTTTTGATCAATTGTACCGCCGGAAATGTATTGAGATTTTTGCCACCATTTATTGTTCGGAAAGAAGAAATTGATGCTTTAATAAATGCTCTGGACAAGATATTTGCTAGTGTTGGAAATTCATAAAATTTAAAAGCAATTGAAAAAGACTTTTAACAAAGAGATATGGACTCTGATATGGGTTTCCAGTGAAATCTTTAATATGACTTAG
>CAYWJZ010000089.1:2880-5227 GCA_964458635.1 uncultured Atribacterota bacterium | reverse complement strand
AAGGAGAATTGAATTATCGGCTACCCAATTTTTTATCCATCATCAATATGCCATTACCTTCTTTTCCATCCATTTTTAATTTTTGAAGTATATTATCCGGCTCCGCTTCTTCTTCTACCTGTTCGGTTACAAACCATTGTAAAAAAGCCTCTGTAGCAAAATCATTTTCTTCTTTGGCTAACTTCGCTAAATCATAAATTAGCCCGGTGACTTTCTTTTCATGTGCCAATGTCTTTTCAAAAAGATCAGTGACAGAAGAAAAATCTTCCTCCGGTTTTTCAATCTCCTGTAGTTCAACTTTGCCACCTTGCTCATTGACGTAATGATAAATCTTTTCCGCATGAAATAATTCTTCTTTATACTGACACATGAACCAATTAGCAAATCCGTCTAACCCTTTAGCTGAAGCATAGCTTGCCATAGAAAAATAGAGATAGGCTGAAAATATTTCACGGTTAATTTGATAATTTAACTTTTCGCGCATTTTTTCGCTGATCATATTAATGTTTCTCCTAATTAGAATATAATTTTACTAATTATTTGACATCATTTCCTGAAATGCTTCATTCCCTTCCATCATTTCCATCATGTCTCCCATCATTGCCTCTACATCTTCCTGACTCATTGATTCAACATCACCAGGGGCAGCAGCTTCCTGAGATCCTCCAGACATTCCGCCAAACATGGGTTCCTCTGGTTCTAATAGATTGCCGTCGAATAAATCATCAGATAAACCAGTATTAACTTCTGTTTTGGTGACTACAATTTCCATTTTGCCCATGGACTCTAACATACCCGAAAATTCCTCTGAAAAATCTTCTTCATCTTCTTCAAGGGCTTCCATGGAAGATTCATCAAATTCATATTTTGTGGATACAAGCATTTTATGCGAAATCAGCATAGAACCAATCGAACGATAATCCTGAAATAGTGTATCAGCAATAATATCCATTACCACAGTTTCACCGTCTTCTATTGATGTTGTTTTTGTAATACTCTGGGATTTAAGCGGGACTAATTTTTCTTTATCTATCCAATATATTCCCTGCATCTCTATTTCAGCATCTTCCGGCATATCAGATCCTGGAAGACTCTCCATTCCTGGCATCCACAAAGCATCATCCAGCTGAATTTTGTAAGCATCTTTCCCATCTACTTTTTCATCACCTAAATAATCAGTTTGCTCCGGTTTAAACATTTTCCAAATCTGTAAAGAGTCCACTCCGCCTTCCTCTTTTTGTACCTTACCACTAACCGGATCGATTGACCAGCTATATTGTCCATCAAAAATATTAATCATATCCATTCCCATCATGCTGGTTTCCTTACGCGACATAAAAACTTCCTGATTATTGACTCTGGCTTTTTTATAATAGGTGGTATTTTCCATGTTAAACATTCCGCCCTTTATTTCCTGAACAATGGTTAAATCCTCGATACCGCTTAGTTGTTTTTGATAACTTTCTTCCATCTGGTTAATAATGTTATTGATGTTAGTAGCTGATAAGCTGGGAAAATTTAAAACTAACAATAAAAAGATTAACGTAATAATAAGAAAATTTTTTTTACTCAATTCAATATCTCCTTTTATATTAAATTTTATATTAAATTAAATTGTTTTAACTATTTTTGAAAAATATCCTCTTAAATTAATACATCCTTTCCCCAAAAATTGCGCTTCCTATTCTAACGAGGTTGGCACCTTCCTCAATAGCCACTTGGTAAGAATTAGTCATCCCCATGGAAAGATATTTCATCTCCAGCCGAGCCAAATTTAATCCGGCTAATCTATCGTAAATTTTCTTAGTTCTTCGAAAAAAGGGGCGGGGTTTTTCAGGATCATCAAACCTGGGACCCATCGTCATTAACCCTTCCAGACGAATATGCGGAAGATGAGAGATATCAACAGCCAGCTTTTCCATAAAACCTTCAAAATTATCATGATCCCGTGGTTGTATTCCGTATTTGGAAAATTCACTACCAATATTAATCTCCAATAAAATTGAGATTGATTCCTTGCCTGCCTTTTCTACCCTTTTATCAATTTCTCTGGCTAATTTTAATGAATCTACAGTCTGTATTGTATCGAAAATCGGCAGTGCCTTATTGATTTTATTTTTCTGTAGATGCCCAATCATATGCCAGGTTACTTTTTTGGCTATTTCAGGGCCGAGAGATTGAACCATATCTTCAGCTTCCTGAACATAATTTTCTCCAATCTGGACAGCTCCCGCTTCAATTAATTCCTTTACTTCTTCAGGTGTTCTAGTTTTTGCTGCCGCAACAATCTCCACATGTGAAGGAATCTGAGCTCTGATTTTCTGGTAATTTTCCTTAATTGACATTT
>CAYWJZ010000089.1:0-2780 GCA_964458635.1 uncultured Atribacterota bacterium | reverse complement strand
TTATTATATTATGCCCTAATTCAAACTGATTTTCAAGAATTCTTTTTATTTTTGAGGAAGATATTTCACAACACTCCAAAATGTTAAATAATACAAAAACAGAACTGTCTGATTAGGAGGTAAAAAATAATTTTTTTGGGGAAAGGAGTTTGCCTTATATCATATTAATAATTTCCAGGCTAATTTGATGCTCCTTCTCCTTAATCAAATAGATGCAAGTTTTCACGACTTCTTTATCGTACAGTATTCCACTATAATCCTGAATTTCCTGCAAAGCTTTTTCTAAGCCCAAAGCTGGTCGATAAGGTCTATGAGAGCTCATTGCCTCTACTACATCAGCTACAGCAATAATCTTTGCACCTAATTGAATCTCTTTTCCGGTAAGTCCTCCGGGATAACCTGAACCATCCAGTCTTTCGTGATGCTGTAAGATAAGCTGGCTAACAGGCCAGGGAAAATCAATATTTTTTAGAATATCATAACCTATTTGGGGATGAGATTTTATTAAATTGAATTCTACATAAGTTAACCTTCTCGGTTTGCTTAAGAGATCAGAGGGTATATCCAGCTTTCCAATATCATGAAGCAGAGAGGCAACTCTAATTCCCTCTATTTTATCAGTAGATAGTCCCATCTCCCGGGCAATTAAAGTGGCCAAACGTGAAACATTTCTCTGATGTCCGGCAGTATAAGGATCTCTGGTCTCCACAACCTTGGCCATAGTCATAATCGTGGCATTCATAGTTTTCTTGATCTGATTTATGCTGTTTCTTAATTTGCTTTCTGCTTCTTTCCTTTTGCTGATATTTCGGGCAATATACAAAATTCCCATTACCTCTTTTTCCTTAATAAAGGGAGATGAACTTACCTCATATGGAATGATCCTGTTTTTGTTATCCACCAGATTGAGCTCAAATGCATGATTATGGTTACCGTTTAAATTAATCTTTTCTTTACGATGTATAGCTTCCGCTGAGAGTGAATCGGGGTATAGAAAATAATTAATATTCATGCCAGTCATCATTTCTCGGGAATAACCAAGATAATAAGCTCCCGCTTCATTGGCATAGATAATATTTCCTTCCAAATCGATGATTAATATCAGGTCCTGGGCAGTCTCTGCCAGCAATCGATATTGTTGTTCACTTTCTTTTAAGGCTTTCTCCGCTTTGATGCGATCCTGGTATATCTGTAATTCCTGTAATGCCCTGCGAATAACAGAACCTATTAGATAAATTCTATCTTTATGTATATAATCTGTTGCTCCGGCCTTGATGCATTGAATGGCAAAATCTGCTTCTTCATTGCCCGATACCATAATAAATGGAACCCCCGGATAAATTTGCTGTTTAATTTTTAGGGCTGCTAAACCATTAAATGAAGGAAGACTATAATCCGCTAAGATAATATCCGGCCTATCCTTTTTTAATTCATCAATAAATTCCTGTTTAGTGGAAGCCAGACGCCAGTTAACCTTAAATCCATCTTTCTGGACTTGCAGCACTTCCAGCTTAGCAACTTCAGGATTATTATCTAAGATTAATAATATAATTTCCCTGTTTTCTATCAAATTAACTTCCTTTATATCCATTAAAAATGTTTACCCAATGTACTAACAACAAATCATATCTATTTGCATCTCATTTATGGCTCAGTATTCCCTCTTTTTGAATATCTCAATACTTCATGTACGATATTCCCCAGTCTTTTCTCCTGTTCTTTATTAATAAATTTCTTTCTTTTCCCCGTATAATTAACAAATTTGGATACTTTGCTTCTTCTGCTCATAACTGGTTTCTCTGGAATAATAGGGACCTTCTTCTTTTTTGGAGAACCCCCACCTTTTTCCTGAATAGATCTTTCTCTCTGGTCAGTTGGTTTGTGTTCAATTATTTCTCGGTGATCAAAAGATGTTCCTTCAATAAGTCTTCTAAATAAAATTGGGTCAAGCTGATAAGAAGACTTTTCTTTGTTATCATCCGGTGTAGAATTTCTTTTATCCAATCTTTGATCAAACCAGGATGATTCCTCATTTTGTACTAAATCTGACAACTCCTCTTCCTGATAAGTGTGATTCACTTTCTTCCTCCGAAATAGATTCATCTTTCTCTCCGAAATATTGATAATATCACAAAATATCACAAATAACGCACCCGCATAGCGGACATAGGCATATCTCTAATAAGTATCTAAATAAAACAAAAGTCGGTAACCTGGCAATCCTGGCTAGCTAAGCTTTAGACCCATGGCTTTGCGCCCCATTCTTTCAAATGGTTTGCCTTTATCAACTCATTATTTACTCTGTTGTATTTAATTATGAATCTTTTATGGGGAAATGGAAGGCTTTTTGAGTATCGAAATTATTATATCCCTTATTTTTTATATTCCCTATTTTTTATTTTTTAGCAGATTTTTTCACAAAACAGCTAACATGGTTTTTCTTTTCTAACCTCATTCCCTAATAGGCAAATATTCTTGATTATTCTTATTCTTAATCTTCCATACTTGAGATCACTAACAATACTTCGCACTTATAAATTAGTCAATATAGTTCATTTACCTCTTTAAATTGAACATAAATATTAAATATTGATTTCAATTATATTATACTACCAGGACCGGATTTCCATAAAGGGGTATTTATGCCAACATGGAGGCTTCCTTAATATTTTCTAAATTATAGCATCTTTATTTCTGAAAACATATCACATCAAAGATAATTTAAAATAGTTCTTCTGGGTTACCTTTATTCCTTTTAAGTCATCTTTGTGTTAAATTGA
>CAYWJZ010000088.1:0-5245 GCA_964458635.1 uncultured Atribacterota bacterium | reverse complement strand
AATAAGAATATTAACAAGAAGAAAATCAATTAATTCGGGAGGAGTTATGCTTGAATGCTTGGCGAAAATATATTGAGAAAAAAATTGGCGGCTATAGATAAAAGAGGATATGGAGCCTATCAGTCATTAACCGGAAAATATCAGTTTCCTAATTTTATCCTGATTATTGACAAAGTTCCCAAAGATCCTTATGCTCCTCCTCGTTCTGGAATTTTCCGAATTCAGGTAAACCGAAATCATCCTAAAATCATCAACACAAATTTAAACTCGAAGAGTAAAGAAATTGCCTTTCGGGATTTTATTGCACGATGTTTTTATCGATCCATCCAAGAAGTTAAGCCAAAAAAACGTGGTACCGGCCATAGTGGAATGATTTCAATTAGCCATCCGGAACAGCTAATTCTAGAAAGAAGTTCTGTTATTGTTAACCAGGAAATGATTGAAATTCGTTTCTACATGGCACTTCCTGCTTTTGGACGCAGAGTAAATGCTAATGGAGCTAATGAAATGTTCTTCAGTGAATTACCAAACATTATTGCTCAGGCTTTATTCAAAGAAAATATTAATAAGAATGCACTCCAAAAACATATGGAAACAGCCGAAGATGCGGATTTTCTCAGAAATGAATTGGAATCAAGGAATTTAGTTGCCTTTATTGCCGATTATTCTATTCTCCCCAGGGAATCAGGAATTAGTGATCGACCTCTAGAAAAAAACCAGGCAATTCCCTTTATGTCACCGGAAAGTTTTAAGGTAAAAATTACACTTCCCCATGCGGGAATTATTTGTGGAATGGGAATCCCTAAAGGAGTTACTCTTATCGTGGGCGGAGGCTTTCATGGTAAATCGACCCTTCTTGATACTATTGAATCAGCTATTTATAACCATATTCCCGCAGACGGGCGAGAACAGTGTGCCTCTCTCACTGAAACCGTTAAAATCCGCTCTTATAGCGGCCGTTCTATTATCAAGACCGATATCTCTCCATTTATCCAAAACTTACCATTAGAAAAAGATACCTCGGCTTTTTCAACTGAAAATGCCAGCGGAAGCACTTCTCAGTCTGCAAGCATTATCGAAGCTATTGAAGCCGGGGCAAAAGTATTGTTAATGGATGAAGATACCTGTGCAACAAATTTTATGATTCGGGATAAAAAAATACAGGAGTTGGTTCATAAAAAAGATGAGCCAATCACTCCTTTTATTGATAAAGTTCAACAATTGTATCGCGAAAGAGGGGTTTCAACAATTTTAGTTTTAGGAGGATCTGGCGATTATTTTGAAGTAGCTGATTATGTAATCCAAATGCTTAAATTTAAACCACTGGATGTTACTAAAAAGGCTCAGCAAATTGTTGGTTATCTTCCAAAAAAAAGAATGTCTGAAGATTTGAATGGTTCTTTTAATATAACCAAAAGGATTCCTGTTGCAAAAAGTATCAACCCTTACAGAGGGAAAAAGAAACGGATTAAAATAAACGGAAAACACTCAATTCAATTTGGAAATGATACGATTGATTTGACTGATGTAGAACAGCTTGTTGAACAACCGCAAACCAGAGCAGTGGCTCTTGCCATAGAATATGCTCGTCATTATATGAGTGATCAAATGGGGATTAAAGATTTAATCAATCGGGTTGAACATGATATATCCCAAAATGGTTTAGATATTCTAAGCCATCGTATTTCAGGCGACCTGGCTCGGTTTAGAATATTAGAGCTTGCTTTTGCATTAAACCGCCTAAGAAGTCTTCAAGTAATCCAAAAAGATGGATAGAATTTTTTTGAAGACATAAATACGATACCTTCTGTAAAAACCATTGAGATTAAGAGCTTTACAAGCCAAAATTTTTTTCCTGTCAAAGGACCGTCCCCTGACAGGTTTTTATAAGGCTGAGGATTCCAACCAATAGAAAAAAATAATAATTAACAGACAAAGGGGTAGGATTACTATCCAGGGATTTAGCTTAAAAAGCTCAGGAAGTGTTATCTCACCAAACCAACCTTTTTTTAAGACTTTATCAAGTCTGGAGTAAAGGTGAGCAAATATACCGGAACCAATTAAAATGCCGATAAAACCTCCCAGCAAGGCATCCAGATTTCCCTGACCAACAGCTGCAGAAATAGTTCCCGGGCAATAACCTAATAATGCAAATCCTATCCCAAAAATTAAACCGCCGATAACAGTCATACCAATAGAACCTGGTTTAAAATGCAATTCTACTATTCCCATGTCTTTCATAAAATAAATTCCAATCATACCAACTGCAACAGCCGAGAGCATGATTTTAATTACCGTAAAATCTTTTAAAAGTAACTGTCCCATAATTACGTCATACTTGGCTACTCCACCTTTTTGTAAAAGAAAGCCAAATATTACCCCCATTATCAATCCAAAAATAAGTTGGATTTTCTTTTGAGAATGTAATGTTTTTAACATATCTTAACCTCCCAAACCATAGAAAATAACCCGGGCAGTTAATATGCCACTAACAAAAAACATTATAGCTGCCACCCAGCTACTTACTGCCAATTGCAGTGTTCCGCTGATTCCATGCCCGCTGGTACAACCACCTGCCCATCTTGCTCCGATTCCCAGAACAATACCTCCCACCAGGGCAGTAACAAAACGTGGGAAAAAAGATATTCCAAATCGGGCCATCCACAACGAAGGAATCAGCCGTAACTGAAATTCTCCGGAAATCAGGGCTGAAACAAGAGAGCCAATGATAATCCCTAGTACAAACATCCATTCCCAATCAATTTTAGCAGGAAATTTTTGGTAATATGGCTGATCAGCCACCGACCTACCGGTTAAAACTTGTTCAATCATTCCACTGGTCCGTGCAAAAGCAGTTGAGCAGCCAATCGGTTTATTAGAAAGCAAAAAAGTAAACCAGCTTAAAATCCCGATTCCTGCTCCTACCAGATAAGGAGACCAATTTTTCAATGCTAAAAATTCCATTAAACATTTCTCCTCTTTGTAATAATTTTTCTATTTTCCATGAATTTTCCAACGATAGGGAAAACTTCCCCATTCATGAACAATCTCCCGATTTTCACCAAATTCTCCCATCCCGGTCATACCACCGGCAACATTAAACAATTGTTCGAATCCTCTCTGCAATAATAATGAAATAGCCAGACTTGATCGATGACCGGTACTGCAAATAACATAGTATTGTTTATCTTTGTTCAATTCCCTGTGTCTCTCTCTTAAATCAGGAGCAGGTATATTAATAGCTCCTTTCATATGATGTTCCTCAAATTCAGAAATAGCACGGACATCAAGAATTTGAATATCATCATTTTTATGCAGAGACTCCAGCTCAGGAGCAGAAACCTGTAAAGTATGGCAACTGGGTAATCCATTTTTTGCCCATTCAAACATCCCCCCATCCAGATAACCGTAAGTATTATCTAGGCCAACTCTTTGTAACCATACCGTAACCTCCTCAGCTGTAACTCGAGCAGGGGTAACCAGTAATATTTTTTTCTCTGGAGGTATAACCCAACCGGAAAAGGTGGGAAAATTACCGCCAAAGTCAATACTGTAAGAATTAATAATATGCTGCCCTCCAAATGCATCATAACTGCGACAATCTAAAATAAGATACTCATCAGATTCAGCTAAGTTACCAAATTCCAGCGGTGATAGTGATTTTACTTTAGAGAGTTTTCGAACCAGTTGTGGTCCTTTACGATTGATTTCACTACAACGACCAAAATGATCTGGTACAGGAGGCATTTCATTGGTCAGGGAAGTAATAAATTCTTTTTCTGAGTCAATTCTTAATGGTTCATTATATCTTTTTTCATAGCCGATAGTACTTCTTCTTTTTGCTCCCATCGCCCTTCCACATAATGAACCTGCCCCGTGAGCCGGAAGTACTTCACAGAAATCAGGTAGTGCCTTGAATTTCTTCAGACTGTAAAATAATTTGGATGCTAATTCTTCCGCTCTTCCCGGGAATAAATCCGGTCTACCCACATCTCCTACAAACATGGTATCGCCACAAAAAAGAACCACCGGCTCTTCCCCTCTGGATTCATCCCTGACTACATAAGCAAGGTGTTCAGGTGTATGTCCCGGAGTATCTAATACCTGGATCACTACATTATCAATCTTGAACTCATCTCCTTCTTTTAAAGCTTCATGTTCAAACTGACAATTGGCCGAAGCAGGTGCATAAATTCTGGCACCAGTCTTCTCTGCTAAATCCATATGGCCGGAAATAAAGTCGGCATGTAGATGGGTCTCCAGAATATGGGTAATTTTATAACCCATCTCTTTAGCTGCAGCTATATACCTATCAACATCACGGCTGGGATCCACAATAGCACAATTTTCCTCTCCTGCTAAAAGATAAGAATTATGAGCAATCTTTGGTACGTAAAACTGTTCAATATACATATTTATTAATTCCTCCTATAAAATTAAAATTCATTAAAAATAAAACAGATAAAAAATAGCAGTAACAACCAGTAAAAATAGTAAAGTCATGATACCACCGGCTTTCAGGTAATCTGCATTCTCGTAACCACCTGCTGTTATAAGCATAGCATTAACTTGATGTGTAGGCAATATAAAAGAATTGGCAGCACAAACAGCTACCAGGAGTACCAGGGGTCTGGCATCCATATGAAGCAGTTCCGCCAGATTAATAATAAGTGGAACTAGAACCACGGTTGAGGCTACATTGGACATAAACAGTGAAAATATTGTAGAAATAACAGCAACCGAAAATAGAATAATGAAAGGGTGTTTTCCCTGTACTATCATGATGGTTTTTTCTGCCAGGAAAGCAGCAGTTCCAGTCTTTTGCATGGCAATTCCAAGTGGTATTAAACCGGCAATTAAGAAAACAACTTTCCAGTCTATAGCAGCATAAAAATCTTCAATACTTAATACCCCTGTTAATACCATGGCTATCGCCCCGGAAAAAAGAGCAATTGAAAGCGGGTATCCGGCAATAGCCAAACCAATTCCACCAACAAAGCATGCCAGGGCTACCCATGATTTTTCTCTTTTAGCCTTATTTACCTTTATAGAGGTAAGAACAAACACGTTTCCGGATTCTTTTAACCTGTTTATATTTTCCCATAAGCCATGGAATATTAAAATATCTCCGGCAATAAGCTTTTTGTCAGAAAAATTACCTCGAACTGCCTTCCCTTTACTGAAAACCATAATTGGTTCTATATGATAATTTTTTCTAATGGCTAATTGACGAACACTTTTGCCA
>CAYWJZ010000087.1:0-5253 GCA_964458635.1 uncultured Atribacterota bacterium | reverse complement strand
CACGGGACCACTTTTGGAGGTAATCCGGTTGCCTGTGCCGCAGCTCTTGCTTTTTTAGAAGTATTACAGAATGAGGAGTTGTTGATTGAATGCCAGAAAAAAGGAGAATATTTCCGGAATAAATTGAAAGCATTAAAAACAAAATATCCAGATTATATTAAAGAAATTCGAATTATAGGATTGATGGTAGGTTTAGAAGTAGCAAAAGATGGACCGGAAATAGTAAAAAAGATGGTTGATGAGGGATTTCTTATCAATTGCACTGCTGGAAATGTATTGAGATTTTTACCACCTTTTATTGTTCAGGAAAAAGAAATTGATAATATGATTAATTCCTTGGACAAGATAATTAAGAGCTTCATGAATTCTTAAAGATTATGTCTATAATTATTGATATTTTTTAACCCTGGTCTATTTTCCAGAAATCTAAGATAAAAATATTGAATAAATTACCATTTAGGTAAGGAGAAAAAATATGGGGAAGATAAAAAAGATTGTTTTGGCCTATTCAGGGGGTTTAGATACCTCCATTGCCATTAATTGGCTAAAAGAAAATTAATGTGATGAAGTTGTTGCAGTAGCAGTTGATGTGGGACAGGAAAGTGATCTTATGTTTGTAAAAGAAAAGGCACTGAAAGTAGGGGCAAGTAAATCATATGTTGTAGATGCAAAAGAGGAGTTTGCCAGAGATTTTATTTTACCGGGATTACAGGCCGGAGCCGTATATGAAGAACATTATCCTTTGGCAACTGCTTATTCCAGACCTTTAATATCTAAAATGTTGGTAGATTTTGCTAAAAAAGAAAATGCCCAGGCTGTCTCCCATGGCAGTACAGGAAAAGGTAATGACCAGGTGAGATTTGAAGTGTCAGTAGCTGCCTTAAACCCTGATTTACAGGTTATTGCACCGGCAAGGGAATGGGGCTTTACCAGGGAAGAAGAGATTGAATATGCTGAAAAGCACAATATACCGGTTCCGGTAGATGTTAATAACCCTTACAGTATTGATCAAAATCTCTGGGGAAGATCCTGTGAGTGTGGTGTACTGGAAAATCCCTGGGTCGAGCCCCCGGAAGAGGCTTATGAGTGGACAGTTAAAGCTGAGGATGCTCCCAACAAACCAAGCTATTTGGAGATTTATTTTGAAAATGGCATTCCCTCATCAATAAACGGAGAGAAATATTCACTGCCGACTCTTATCTCAAAGTTAAACAAGATTGGAGGAGAAAACGGAGTAGGAAGAGTGGATATGGTAGAGAACAGATTGGTTGGAATCAAATCAAGAGAGATCTATGAATGTCCGGGAGCGATAATACTGTTGAAAGCTTATCAGGCTTTAGAAAGCCTTGTTTTACCCAGAGAATTAGCGCATTTTAAACAACTTATTTCAGATAAATATGCCGAGCTGACTTATTACGGTTTATGGTTTTCTCCATTAAAAGAATCTCTGGATGGATTTGTGGGGGTCATGAAAAAGAAAGTAACCGGAACAGTAAAGATAAAGCTAATAAAAGGCCAGTGTGTTGTTGTAGGAAGAAAATCTGAAAATTCACTGTATGATTTCAATTTGGCTACCTATGATGAAGGTGACACATTTAACCAGGATTTAGCCAAGGGATTTATTCAGCTCTGGGGACTACCAAGCAAGGTCTATGCTTCTATTAATAGAAAAAAGAAATGATTTTGGGGAGAAAAATGGAAAAATTATGGGGTGGCAGGTTCAGGAAAAAAATAGATGAAACAATGAAAGATTTTATTTCTTCTATTTCCTTTGATAAGAAGTTGGTTAAATATGACATTTTAGGAAGCATTGCCCATACAAAGATGCTGGGAAAATGTAACATTATCGAAAAAGAAGAAGCTGACAGAATTACTAAAGGACTTAAAAGCATTCTTGATGAAATAGAAAAAAATACCCTGATTATTGATAATCAGGCAGAAGATATTCATAGCTGGGTAGAAAGTAAACTGAGGGAAAGAATTGGAGAAATTGCCGGTAAGCTTCATACTGCAAGAAGCCGCAATGATCAGGTTGCCCTTGATGAGAGAATGTATTTAAAAGCTGAAATTGATATAATACAAAAAAATATTGAAATATTACAGGAGATTCTTCTGGCTGCTTCCCGGGATTATCTGGGTGTAATTATTCCTGGATATACTCATTTACAGCATGCCCAACCACTTCTTCTTTCACATCATTTACTTGCTTATTTTTTTATGTTTAATCGAGATCGGGATAAATTGAAAGATTTATATAGGCGGGTGGATGTATTGCCCTTAGGGTCCGCTGCCCTGGCAGGAACATCCTATCCGATTGATCGGGAATATGTGGCAAAAGAATTGCATTTTAGGAAAATTTCACCGAACAGTCTTGATGCAGTAAGCGATAGGGATTTTATAATTGAATTTTTATCAGTTACTGCTACCGCCATGATGCATCTTAGTCGTTTGTGTGAGGAATTAATATTATGGTCATCTCGAGAGTTTGGGTTTATTGAGCTAGACGATTCTTTTTGTACCGGAAGCAGTATCATGCCTCAGAAAAAAAATCCGGATGCAGCAGAATTGATCCGGGGAAAAACCGGAAGAGTCTATGGTAACCTGTTTAATTTGCTAACTATGATGAAAGCACTACCTCTTGCCTATAACCACGATATGCAGGAAGTCAAGGTACCCCTCTTTGATTCGATAGAAGTGTTTAAAAATTCCTTTGTTATTATGAGTGGCATGATTAAAACTTTACAGGTTAAAAGAGAAAATTTCGGAAAGAGCCTGGAAGGAGACTTTTCCAATGCTACCGAAATAGCTGACTATCTGGTCAGGAAAGGTATTCCTTTTCGAGAAGCCCATCAAGTAGTCGGAAAGATGGTATTATATTCTATTGAACAGAAAAAGAAATTAGATAATTTAACGATAGAAGAATTTCGGCAATTCCATAATCTTTTTGCAGAGGATATTTTAACACTATTGAGTCCAGAAGAAGTTGTAAATTCCAAAAAATCTTTTGGCGGAACTGCTCTGTATAGGGTAAAAGAAATCATTTCAGAAGCCGAGAAAATATTAACTCAGTGGGAAAAAGTTGACTTTTCAGACAACAATTTGTATTATTAAAAGTGCGATATTCGTAATATATGTGTTGTCAATATGGAGTTGGGCATGGACAAAGAAAAGCAGAGAATTGCCTCTGAAATGAATGATTTGTTTTTGAAATTAACGGAAATGTTATGGGAACATGTTTCAGAAGGCCATATTCCTACCGGGTCAATTTCCTCTAATATTACCGAACATTATCTTATCGAGTTTTTAGGAAAAGAAACTTTTGCCTCCATGAGCACACTATCACGGATATTCCATGTTGCCCCTACTACCATGACCAGCATTGTAGACCGCCTGATTCAAAGTGGTTATTTAAAGCGCCGTCGGGCCCAGCAAGACAGAAGAAAGGTTCTGGTAGCTCTATCAGAGAAAGGAAGGCAATTTTATTTTCATCATCATCAACAATCCCTGAAGATATATTCTCAATACTTAGATAAATTACCGGATAAAGGAAAGAAATTTCGGCAAAGCCTCAATGAAATAAGCAGGAATATTGAATACCTCAAAGAACACTTGCAGGATATGTAATTTTTCTCAAATACCCGAATCATAATAGTATGTTTGCTTAAATATAGCCAAAGATGAATAAAAATTGATATTCAATATAAAAAAGTAGGTTTATATTTCTATAAGGTAGAAAGATAAAATGGCAGAGGAAGAAATAAAATTAAATCATTTCATTAAATATTATCAGAAACCCATAAAAAAGATAGAATCAGCATTAAATACTTCTCTCAAGTCAGGGTTAACCACATCTGAAGCCAGAGAACGTCTGGAAAAAATCGGTCCCAATCAGCTGAAAGAGGGGAAGAAGAGAACAGTATGGAATATGTTCTTTGACCAATTTAAGGATGTTTTGATTATTATCCTACTGGTCTCTGCTGCTGTTTCAGTTTTTTTAGGTGAAGTTACCGATGCTATTGTAATCGGAATAATTGTCATTTTGAATGCAATAATGAGTGTTGTACAGGAATACAGGGCAGAAAAATCTTTAGATGCTTTGAAAAAGATGACGGTTCCCGAGACATTGGTTATCAGGGAAGGAAAGCAGAAAAAGATAAAATCCCATCAATTAGTTCCAGGAGATTTAGTACTCCTGGAGTCAGGTGACCTCATACCGGCTGACCTTCGTTTGACTGAAACAACTGATATGAGAGTGCAGGAGGCAGTCTTAACCGGAGAATCAGAACCAGTAGAGAAAAATATTCATCCAATTAATTCGGAAAATGTTTCACTGGGAGATCGCACCAATATAGCCTATATGGGGACATCTGTTATTGCAGGAAGAGGAAAAGGTATTGTTGCAGCTACCGGCATGGATACTGAAATGGGGCAGATTGCTGGAATGTTACAGGAGCAAAAACAGGAATTAACCCCTTTACAAAAAAAGTTAAACCAAGTTGGGAAGAATTTGGGAATAATTATCCTGTTTGTAATTGCTATTGTAGTATTATTAGGTTGCCTGCGAGGAATTAGATTTTTTGATATGTTTATGACCGGAATTTCACTTGCCGTGGCTGCCGTTCCGGAAGGATTGCTGGCGGTGGTGACGATTGTTCTAGCTCTGGGTGTGCAGCGAATGATTAAAAAGAACGCAATTATTCGAAGATTGGCGGCTGTAGAGACATTAGGTGCAACAACCGTAATCTGTTCAGATAAAACTGGAACTTTGACTCAAAATCAGATGACAGTGCAAAAATTGGTATTGATAGATAAGATGATTGATGTGGAAGGAATTGGTTATCAGCCTTTTGGTCAATTTAAACAGGGAGGGCAATTGATTCAGCCAAGTGATGACAAAACATTGTCCCTTTTATTAAAAGCGGCTGCTCTTTGTAATAATGCTTCTCTAAAGCAGAATGAAGATAATAATCAGTGGGAGATAGTCGGTGATCCAACAGAAGGAGCTTTAGTAGTAGTTGCAGCTAAGGCCGGTTTTCAAAAAGAAGGCCTGGAGAATGAATATCCTCGTCTAAAGGAATTACTTTTTGATTCAGAACGAAAAAGAATGTCCACTGTTCACCAAACACCAGATGGAAATAAAGTGCTATTTGTAAAAGGGGCTCCTGATCAGATTATCCATCGTTGCAGTCAATATTCAAATAATAAAAAAATCATTCAACTTTCTGAATCACTTAAAGAAGATATCGCAGAACG
>CAYWJZ010000086.1:0-5257 GCA_964458635.1 uncultured Atribacterota bacterium | reverse complement strand
TATATTTGTTTAAATAAATAAGTGCAGGTCATTACAAAATATTAAATGTTCCTGCACTCATTTTAACCTTGAACATTAAAACGTTGAGATAAAAATTTGTAATCCTGATTTTATTCTTCTCCTAGCCACCAAATAATTCCCACGATAGCTGCAATAATGGCAGCAATCCAATACCATGCTAAATCTCCAAACATATCCTTTCCACCTCCCTTATTATCATATTTATCTTGTTTTATTATATTAACAAGACTATTTTAAAACAAGTCTTTTATTAAAATTATTTAGCTCTTAGACCTATGATTCTTCTTCACTCTCTTTTTTGGCTTGTTCAATGACTTCCTGGGCAATCTGAGAGGGGACTTCCTCAAAATGAGAAAACTTCATAGTAAAAACGCCTCTTCCCTGAGTAATAGATCGCAGGTCAATAGAATATCTAAAAATCTCTGCCTGGGGAACCTGTGCCCGAATAATCTGTTTTCCTTTTTCTGATTCATCCATACCCATAATTTTCCCTCGTTTGCTATTCAAATCCCCGATAATATCTCCCATATAATCTTTTGGTACAGTTACTGCTAATTCATAAATCGGTTCCAAAAGAGTTGGCTCAGCTTGGGCAGCTCCCTTTTTAAATGCCATAGAGCCGGCAACTTTAAAAGCCATTTCGGACGAATCAACAGAATGATAACTTCCATCATATAATGTTGCTTTAATATCAACTGTGGGATAGCCTGCGACAACTCCCTTCTGCATTGCCTCAATAATACCCTTTTCTACTGCCGGACGATATGTTTTTGGAATAACACCTCCCACAATCTTGTCTACAAATTCAAAACCCTTTCCTCGATCCTGAGGCTCAAATTCTACAAAACAATGTCCGTATTGGCCTCGACCTCCTGATTGCTTTTTATACTTTCCTTCTGCCTGTACCTTTTTCCGAATTGTTTCTTTATACCCAACCTTTGGTGTATTCTTCTCTATTTCTACACCAAATTTTGTTTCCATAGTTTCAATAACTACATCCAAATGGGATTCTCCCATACCAGCAATAATTGTTTCCCCGGTATCTTCATCCCGGTATACCTGAATAGTTGGCTCTTCTTCCACTATACGGTTGATAGCAATACTAAGTTTATCTTCATCTCCCTTGGTTTTAGGAGATATAGCTAATTTCATAATCGGTTCAGGATATTCTATTTTATTGAATTCAACAGGATGTTCTTTGTCACAAAGAGTATCTCCAGTATTTGTTTTTTTTAACTTAGCAATTGCGCCAATCCCTCCAACTGTGATCCTGGAAATAGTGCTCTGTTCTTTACCCTGCATTCGATAAATTTTTGCTACTTTGTTTTCAGTATCATGAGTTGAGTTATAAACATGTGAATCTGAACTTAATTCGCCCGAATAAACCCTGAAATAAGTTAAATTACCAACATAAGGATCAGCAACAGTTTTAAATACTTTAGCTGAAAAAGGTGTATCACTTACTGAACGTTTAATTTTTATTTCCTTCTGTTCTTGGAGATCTTTTGCTACAATATCAGGCAAATCAAGTGGACTGGGAAAATAATCTTTTATAAAATCAAGAAGTAATTCAATGCCAATATTTTTGGTTGCTGAACCACACAATACCGGGAAGACCTTCCTATCAATCATTCCGCCTTTCAAACAGGACAGAATTTCTTCCTGTGTTAATTCTTCTCCATCAAGATATTTCATTAAAATTTCGTCATCGAATTCGGCAACTGCTTCAATCATTTTCTGACGAAATTCATTTGTTTTATCCTTTAATTCATCAGGAATATCTTTTTCCTCAAATTGACTTTTGCCCTCGGGACCTGTTTTGAAATAATATGCTTTCATCTTTAAGAGATCAACAATTCCTTCAAAGGTTTCCTCTGAACCAATCGGCAATTGCACAGGTACCGCATTTTGGCCAAAACTTTCCTTAATCATCTCACTGGTTTTACTAAAATCTGCCCTTTCCCGATCCATTTTGTTAATAAAGAAAACTCTGGGAAGGCTGAATTCTTCTGTATAATCCCAGACTTTTTCAGTTTGAACTTCTACACCCGAAACACCACAAACCACAATCAATGCACTATCAACTACACCTAAGCTTGATTTAGTGTCGATGATAAAATCCAAATATCCAGGTGTATCGAGAATATTAAAAGTTGAGTCTTTCCAGTTAAGATATGCTAAAGAGGAATTAATTGTAATACCTCTTTTACTTTCTTTGGGATCATAGTCGGAAACGGTATTACCCTGCTCAATTTTTCCCAACCGAGTAATCATACCAGCATCATAAAGCATTGCTTCAGTCAGTGAGGTTTTACCGGAATCACCATGACCAACGATTGCAAATGTTCTTACCTTGTCCACATCATATTTAGTCACCCGTTATTCCTCCTTGAAAATCTAAAATATCTAAATTATTTTATCAAAGAATGTTAAATATAGCAAAATATAGTTGTTGTTAGACATATCTCCTGAATTAAGGATAAGTAAAGTAGTCTAACCACTCAAAGAATCAGAAACTTTTTTGATTTTATTAAGATAGGAAGTTATATCTAGTTGGTCTTTTGGCTCCAGAATCAAAAATCCCTTATATTCTATTTTTTGCAGAAAATTTGTCAGTGAAGTCCATGGAAAATGCCCCTTTCCTGGCAATTGATGTAAATCCTGTTTTCCATCATTATCATGTATATGAATATGGAACAGATTTTTCTGCCAGTTAATCGGCTCTTTTTCTAAATTTAATTCAACTTTATCGGTATTCTTTTTATTAAGAATATAGTGACCGGTATCAAAGCAAATTCCTATATTTTCTGAAATAATTTCAGTAATAATTTTATTAATTTCTTCCCATTGATCACCTAATCTTCCTGGAGGGGTGTTCTCAATGGCTAATTTAACGTTCCATTGCTCGCAAAATTCTACAATTTCTGTAAGACTGTTGATAGAGTGCTTCAACCTTTTCCCTCTATCGGAAAAATTATTGCACATACCCCCCGGGTGAACAACAACCAGCCCGGCACCTAGCCTGTGGGCTACTAACACAGTCTTTTCTACTTCACGTACTGATTTTATCCTATCATACTCTTCCGGATATGAAATATCTACTCCGTTCATCGGCATATGAATAGCTTTGACTAAAATTCCATAATGGTTAATTTTCTTTTTAATATGATCAATGAAATTGGAATCCTGAAACTCAAAATGTCTTATATGAGGTCTAATCTCGATATTTTTAATTTGCCAGTCAGCTAGATAGGGCAATAATTTTTCTATGTGTTCATGATAATACACCATAGTTGAAATGCCAAAATTTAAATTCATCTTTCTTTCCTGTTGTATTGCATATTATTTTATTTGCAGTATTTATAAACTTATTTATTTTTATTCTTTCTCAACCTTTTATTTTATTAAAATATTTCCAGATACTTCTCAGCAAAATAGGCTGCATTCGCACCCTCCCCGCAGGCAGTAACCACCTGTCGTAATTCCTTAGCCCGAACATCACCACAGGCAAAAATTCCCTTTACAGATGTCATCATATATTTATCAGTTAAAATATAGCCTTTTTCGTCAATAATTTTATCCTGAAAAGAACCCAATGAAGGATATGTTGGCGAATAACCGGTAAAAATAAAAACCCCCTGACAGGGAAAAATAGTCTCCTGTTCGTTGGTTACATTTTTTAATTGTACTGTATCAACCTGTTCATTTCCTTTAATTTCCGTCAAAACTGAATTCCAGATAAAATGGATTTTAGGATTTGCAAAAGCACGTTCTTGAAGTATTCTGGTAGCCCTTAACTTACCCCGGCGATGAACAACGTGGATTTTACTGGCAAATTTGGTTAAATAAATGGCCTCTTCTATGGCTGTATCCCCACCCCCGACAACAACTATCTCTTTTTCACGAAAAAAGGCTCCATCACAGGTAGCACAATAAGAAACTCCTCTTCCTCTAAATTCATCCTCACCGGGAACTCCTAATTGACTGGCCTGCGCACCTGAGGCTATGATAATTGATTTGCAATTATAAATTTCTGAATCAGTCCTGAGTTGAAAATATTTTTTTTTCTGGTCAGCGTTAGAAATATCCACTACCGTATCAGTCTTTATTTTTAATCCAAATCCTATTGCCTGTTTTTCAAATCTTTGCATTAAATCAGGGCCCATAATTCCATCCGGAAACCCCGGATAATTTTCAATCATTTCAGTTAGGTTTGCCTGCCCTCCTGGGAGAGCCTTTTCGATTAACAAAACATCCACCCGGGAACGACTGAGATAAAGACCTGCAGTCAATCCGGCAGGGCCACCTCCTATAATTATTATCTCATATATATGTTTATTAGATTTTAGATCCTGTTGATGACCCATAAGTTTATTCACCTCTCTGCAATAATTAGGGGAAATATTTAGAATTAATTTTTCTTTTTTAATTCACCTATCGTACTTAATTTTATTTCAACACACGCATTTTCCAGAGAATCAACATCCTTTAAAGGGGATAACATACCGTAAAACATATTCTGGTATAATTTTGACATAAAGGGATTAAGGTAAACTCTTTTTTTGTTGATATAAAGGAAAATGCTATTTTGAAAATAAATACATCTTTTCTGGGATGCAGTTTCTTTTACTATCTCCATGGCCAATCTATAACAATCTTGGTAACCACATTTACCACAATTCATATCCGGGAGGATAAAAGCATTTTTTTCAACCTGTTCTACTATTTTTTTTAAATCTTTTTTATCTGTAATCAAATAATCAATAACCCTTTTTTCTTTTAGAGAATTATCCATTCCTACAGCAAAAAGTGTCAGACCATCATCAAGTTCCTCTATTTTATCTTCTTTTCTCAAACAAATAATTTTTGGAAAATACTTCAAATTTTTGAAACCCTCTAATATTAAAAAGTCAGCTGAAAAATACTGAATTATTTCCTGTAAATTTCGGCTGTCCCCAAAGATGATTTCCGAATTTTCAGGTGTGATTATTGCAACCTGAGATATTTCCTTCATAAATCGACCGGTATCTGTATTTCCATGGTTAACAGGTGTACTGGAATTCTTTATAACAGCCACACTATGGCCTCTTTTTTTTAACAATCTAGCAATAGAAATTGCTAATGTTGTTTTGCCACTTTTTTTAAATCCAACAATACCAATTGCTTTCATCTCTTTTATCCTTGTTAACAATTGTTTTTACTATATCAAAAGGACATTTAATTGGCAAGCAATCTT
>CAYWJZ010000085.1:3354-5287 GCA_964458635.1 uncultured Atribacterota bacterium | reverse complement strand
ATTGATCAGAAAGGATTTATACGGTTTGCCAGAATAGGAGGATTTGATCCCAAAACCCTGGTTGCTCAGCGTGTTATTGTTCATGGTAAAAAAGACCTTATCGGTGTTATTGGTTCCAAGCCCATTCATGTTATGGAGGAAGCAGAAAAGAAGAAGGCACCCGATATCAAGGAATTTTATATTGATGTTGGCCTGGATAAAAAAGAAGTGGAGAAATTAATCCAACCCGGTGATTTTATCACTTTTGACAGAGATTTTGTTCAGCTCAATGATAAGGTAGTAACCTCTCTAGCTCTAGATAACCGTGTAGGTGTGTATGTTATCCTGGAAGCAATCAGCAGGGTCAAGAATAATCAGGCAGATATTTATGCAGTGGCAACTTCTCAAGAAGAGGTTGGTTTAAGAGGAGCAATTACTTCCTCTTATGCCATAGAACCTGACATTGGTATTGCTGTGGATGTTACCATAGCTATGGACACTCCCGGTATCAAGGAGGAGGAAAAGGGCTGTGCGCTTGGTAAGGGTACAGCTATTGCAGTGATGAATTCATCCATGATCGCTCATCAGGCCTTATATAAATTTTTGAAAGAACTAGCTGAAAAGAATAAAATTAGTTATCAGATTGATATAATGGAAAGAGGCGGCACAGATGCCGGTTCTATACAGAAAAGCCGTTGTGGAGTAATTACCGGTGGTATTTCAGTGCCATCTCGTTATATTCATTCCGTGGTAGAAATGTGTCATAATGATGATATTGAAGCAAGTATTCAATTACTGGTGTGTTTTTTAGAAAATGTTCAGCAATTTGATTTTTTGAAATCATCGTAGTGCAGTGCATAAGTATATATACTATTGGAGAAAATGACTGATAAAAAAGAGACTAACAAAGAATTAATGACTATATTTCAATGTCTTGCCAAATTTTTTGGACCTTTATATTGGTGGCCAGGAGATTCAAATCTGGAAATTATGGTGGGAGCTATACTTACCCAGAATACCAATTGGCAGAATGTCAGCAAGGCTATCGAAAAGATAAAAAAAGAAGAGTTGCTTAATGTGGAAACACTCTATTTTATTGATGAGAAATATTTAGCCCAATTAATTAAATCCAGTGGATATTTTAATCTGAAAGCCAGGAGGCTAAAAAATTTTATAACTTTTTTCTACCAAAAATATGATGGTTCGACGGAAAAAATGTTTAACCGGGAATGGCGTACCTTAAGATTAGAATTATTACAGGTTAACGGCATTGGTCCGGAAACGGCAGACAGTATATTGTTATATGCCGGAGAAAAACCTGTCTTCGTTGTTGATGCCTACACACTCAGGATATTTCAGCGGCATAAATATCTTTCTCCCAAAGATAATTACCAGCAGATCCAGGATTATTTTATGAAGCATTTACCTCAGGATCACCGTATATACAATGAATTTCATGCTCAAATTGTAATGGTGGGTAAAAAATATTGTAAACGTAAAAATCCAAATTGCCAGGATTGCCCCCTAGCTATATTTCTAAAATAGGATTACGCTTCCTTAAGTTGCGGTTTTGACTGTGCTTGGGTAGAATAATAGATAGAAATTTAGTAAATATGAAGGAGGTACAATTGTCTCTGTCAATAAATGAGAAACAATTCCAAAAAGAAATTCTTGCTGCAGAAGACCAGAGTTTATCCCTTTTTGCTACCAGGAATGCTGAAGCTCGGAGAAAAATACCTATTTCTCATCCATTAAGAGGTCCTTTTTCCCGGGATCGCGACCATATTTTATACTCAGGTTCATTCCGGCGCTATATCGGAAAAACTCAGGTGATTTATAATGCTGCCAGTTTTGATGAACAGCTGGCAAATCGTAGTATTCATACATTGCAGGTATCCCAGATTGCCCGTTCGATTGGAAAGGTCTTAAAACTCAACATGGATTTGATTGAGGC
>CAYWJZ010000085.1:0-3254 GCA_964458635.1 uncultured Atribacterota bacterium | reverse complement strand
AAACCAGCTTCGGGAAAGACAGAAGAGAATATGCAAGATTATATAAAACGAAAACAAAAAGGTGAAAAGGTGATTATTTTCCCCTGTACATTAGAAGGCTGCCTGGTCAGGATTACCGATTCGATTTCCTATATAGGACAGGATTATGAAGATGCCGTGCGTATAGGTTTGATTAAAAAAGATAATTTACCGTTAAAAGTCAGAAATATACTGGGAGAGAACAACAGTGAAATAATAAATACCCTGGTTCATGATGTTATTGAGCAATCCCATGGAATGAATGAAATCAGGTATTCACAACATATTGCCGATTGTGTATTTCAATTAAAAACTTTTAACCTGCAACATATTTATGAAAACCAGGTATTAAAAAAAGAAAGAGAAAAAATCAGAAACGCCTTCTTTTGTTTATTTGAACATTTTGTAAATGCTATTAAAAAAGGGGAATGCGAGTCAATTGTATTTCGAGAATGGATATTTAATCGCGGAGATGATCAGGGGAGTAAATATTTACAGGATTATTCTCCTGAAGAAGTGGTTGTGGATTATCTGGCTTCCATGACTGACCGTTATTTTCTTAATGCTTTTTACGATATAAAAAAACAAAATAAATATAATAAATATAAATACAATTAATAAAATATTGTTGAATTATTTTGATAGAAAATAAATAGTTGATAATTTCCTTAAATTTAGTAGCACTAAAGGTTAATTTTATATTATAATATTAAGATAATAAATAATATAAGTTTAGTTTAACAGGGAAGGAGTGAACATTGTCCATCAAACGATACAGCACTTTCTGTAAAAATGATGCCAGTAAAAAAAGGGAAAAAAACACAAAAATAAAAAAGATAAAATCACCGGTTAAAATAGGCCTGTTGGGGATTATGTTTTCACTCTTAATTCTGGTGGGAATTAATATGTTTTTTAACTTACCTTTTATGTCTTTGGGATTAGAAGAGAAATCAGGGGAGAAAAATGAAGAAGCGCCTCATTCTAATTCAGAAACAAAAATACTTTCAGAAGTAAACTTAGCCGAAGACTGTCTTGAGGAAAATACGGTACAGGGCTTAGGGGAAATCAAGGACGAGCTTGATCGTTTGGCTTTGCAGAACGAAGAACAACTTAGCGAAAAAAAATTAAATCTGAAATACCAAAAGGAATATGAAGATATTAAAACAGTTTCTGGAAAATTAAATTATGGAGAAACCCTCTATCAGTATCTGGTAAAAAACGGAATTTCTCCTACAGAAGTTTTACGCCTGCAGGAAAAAGTCTACTCTGCAGTAGATATAAGTCGCTTGAACGAAGGTACTAAATTTTCTGTCTATCACAATGCCGAAGGAGAGATTGTGCAATTTGATTATCAGCCTAATCAGCTTGATGTTTACCATATCAAAATCCCCGGGAATGAAATGGGCAATATTGAAGTAAGCAAGGATGAGATTTTTCGGGAAATTGTCTGTTTAGAGGGTGAGATTGACGGTTCTCTCTACCAGGCTATGCTTGATTATTCTAATTCGGGTCAACTGGCAGTTCAGCTAGCTGAAATTTTTGCCTGGGATATTGATTTCTTAACTGAATGCCAACCCGGAGATACTTTTAAAATATTAGTTGAAAAACTATACCGGGGGGATTTTTATCGCTGGGGGGATATTCTGGCAGCAGTATATGAAGGAGAGATGCTCAGTACACATACAGCAATCCAATTTGAAGATCTTGATGGGAATAGCAATTATTATGATGAAGATGGTCGCTGCTTAAGAAAAGCCTTTTTAAAGGCACCACTGGATTATGAATATATCAGTTCCCATTACACCAAAAGCAGGTTTCATCCCATTTTAAGAACCTGGCGTCCCCATTTGGCCATAGATTATGCCGCACCCACTGGAACACCGGTGGTATCAATCGGTGCCGGCACTGTCATCTCCAGATATTATGATCAGGGAGGTTACGGTAATTATGTTGAGATCAGACATCCCAACGGATATGTAACAGGCTACGGCCATTTATCAAAATTTGCTGCCGGGTTACAGGTTGGCCAGCGAGTAGAACAGGGTGAGGTCATTGGTTATGTTGGTGCAACAGGTTTGGCTACCGGTCCCCATCTGGATTTTTCGATCAGCGAAAATGGACAGCGGGTCAATTTTCTGGAAATAGATTTACCCCCGGCCAGTTCAGTAGCTTCGGATTACCGAGAAGATTTTGATATGGTTAAAGAAAACTATTTATCTATTTTAAAAGAGAATATCTAAACATAGGTCCAATGGGGACGGTTCTCTGTTTGGCTCCAAACAGAGAACCGTCCCCATCAAATTAAAATTAATCCCTAAATTTAAAGGAGGGAGAATGGCTATGAAATTTAATAAACTAACTTTTTATATTATGATACTTTTGTTATTTTTAGTTGCTTCTCAGATTTTTAACTTTACCGGTGTTACTCAGGAAGTAGAAATATTCAGTAATGCAGATCCGGAAGCGGTAAACTACCTGCAAAAAGGAGTAGACAAAATGGAAGAGGCCTTGGATACCTATGATGCCCATTATCCCGGGAGGCAGTTATGGTCCGAAGCCATAGATTATGCCCGACAGGCACTCGAGATTGATCCTGATTTTATTGAAGGCCATTATTATCTGGCATTAATGTATCAGTATACCGACTGGTATTACCGGGAAGCGGAGGAATGGAATAGATACCTGGAACTAATTGAGAGGACTGACTCGAGCTCTCCCCAGGTTAAGCAAAATTTAGCCCATGCCTATTATCGCTTGGGTTATAATTCCTATCAAGGTGGAGATTATGAGCAGTCTCTTATTTATTTCTTAAAATCAATCAAGGAATATCCTGATGCAATTGATGCCAACTACTGGGCTGCTCGGGTATTCTATGAGACGGATGATTTAGAGAATTCCTTATTTTACTGGGAAAGGGTACTGGACCTTGATCCGGACTATCCCAGGGCTCAATATTTTTACGATAAAGTGCGCATGTCTTTAGACTATGGTAAGGAAGTCTATAACCTGTACGAACAGGGGTATAAATACTATGAAAATGGAAACCTCAACCAGGCTATTGATTCTTACCGGCAGGCAATCCGCCTAAACCCGAGGTTTGCTGATGCCTACTATTGGCTGGGTAGAGTCTATTTTGAAAGAGGAGATTATCAACAGGCTATACAGAATTACCGCAGAGTACTGGAGATAGAGCCGGATAATACCAAGGCTGACTACTGGTTAAAAGAAGCACAGCG
>CAYWJZ010000084.1:1330-5315 GCA_964458635.1 uncultured Atribacterota bacterium | reverse complement strand
TCATCCCTGTTAATTTAAAACTATTGCTATGTTTAGGGAAAATATGTTATAGTTTTATATTATTTTAGATAAAATTTGTATGAAATAAATAACTTTTGGAAAGATGTGAAAATATGAAAAATTTATTAGAAGTAAAAGATTTATCGTTAGCAATGAATGGGAAGCCTATTCTGAAAAACATTAATATGGATATCTGGGAAGGATATGTTCATGCCATTGTAGGTCCCAATGGTGCCGGAAAATCAACATTTGCCTCTACTATTATGGGATTGGAAGGTTATCGTAATTTTCAAGGTAAAATTTACTTTAAAGGGGAAGATATAAACAAGCTCAATATAGATGAACGGGCTCGAATGGGGATCACTTTTGGCTGGCAGGAACCTGCCCGTTATGAGGGGCTATCCATCAAAGATTTTTTAAAAGCAGCTGCAAGAAAGAAAAGTGATGATTTTATTTTTGAACAATTGAATCGGGTGGGCTTAGACCCTGATGAGTATGCCAATCGTGCCGTAGATAAAACATTAAGTGGTGGAGAACGAAAAAAGGTTGAACTGGCTTCCATTTTGGCTATGGATCCAGATTTAGTTCTACTGGATGAACCTGATTCCGGGATTGATGTAGAAACCCTGGATAAAATATTTGAAGTTATTAAAGAACAGAAGAAAAAGAAAAGAACTATAATTCTTATCACCCATAGTCTAGCTGTTTTGAAACAAGCAGATCATGCTTTTATGTTCTGTAATGGAGAAATTTTAAAGAAAGATATTACTGAAAAAATTGTACCTTATTTTAAAAATAAATGTATTCCCTGCAAACATAAAAACATTCCCGACGAAGAAGGTGTAAAACTTGAATAAAACAGATTTAACAAAAGAATTATCAAAGATTACCGAAACTGATGATATTTTTAAGCAACCTGATATTGCACATATTTTTATCCACCACCATAAAGTGGTTCAATCTCATCTTTTACCCGGCTTAAAAGTTGATGTTAAAGAATTTGAAGATCACATAGAAGTCAGCACTGTGGTGGAAAAGGATACTAAAATTGAAAAACCGGTGCATATGTGTTTTGGTATGATTCCGGAAAACGGTATCCAAAAAATGGTTATTAATAATGATATTCGCGAAAATGCCTCAGTTTCTTTTCTGGCACATTGTGCTTTCCCCAATGCAGTAGATATTCAGCACATAATGAATGGTACTATTAAAGTAGGTAAAAATGCCAGTTACCGCTATCTGGAAAAACATGTCCATGGCTCCCATGGAGGCATTAAAGTCTATCCCCATGCTACTATTCATCTTTTGGAAAATGCTCATTTCTATTCGGAATTTGAATTGATTAAAGGCCGGGCAGGGCTCATCGATATTAAATACGAGGCTACTTGTGACAAAGATACTGTCTTGGAGATGGTTGCCAGAATCAGCGGGAAAGAAGAAGACCAAATCAATATCAAGGAAATAGCCCATTTAAATGGAGAAAGAGCTCGGGGGTTTTTAAGCTCCCGGGTAGCAGCTATTGGTAACACCAGAGCTGAAGTATATAATAAATTAACCGCCTCAGCGGCTTATGCCCGAGGACATGTCGACTGCACAGAAATTATAAAAGATAATGGGGTAGTTAGCGCTATTCCAGTGATTGAAGTAAATCACCCCAAAGCACATATTACGCATGAAGCTGCATTGGGAAGCGTTGATTCCAAACAGCTGCAAACTCTGATGGCCAGGGGTTTAAGTGAAAACAAAGCTACAGACCTGATTATCCAGGGTCTATTGAGTTAAAATTATAAATAAAATTGTCAGATAGGAGGATCCTTCTAAAATGATCAATAAAAACACCTTCCTAGGTATAATTTTAATTATTATTGGCATTATCTGGACATTATCTAATATGCACCTGATTAATGATCAATGGATTTTACCGTTTGTTGGCATGGTATTTATTGCAGCTTATCTTTACCGGGGTAGTACCCAAAAAAAGGGAACTATTGGTTTTCTGATTGCCGGCTGTATTATCATTATGGTAGGTCTTTTTGCCGCTTTAAATGAGAGTCTTTTTCTGGGACCATTTGAAGGTGCCCTGTTCTTCTTTTTTGTGGGAATTGCCTTTTTGCCCGTTTATTTTATCCATACCCGCCACCTGCTGGATAAAAATTCCGGAAATCAAAGGTGGCCACTTTATACTAGTCTTATTATTATGTCTTTTGGTCTTTTTGTCCTTATCACGGAAACGGCCCATATCCCCTTGATGCGTAGAGTATATCCTGTTCTATGGCCTATGGTATTGATTGTTTTGGGTTTGTATATTATATTTAAGCATGGACGAAAAGAAGATTAGCAATTTTATTTGCTTCTAGGAAAATAATACATGAACGATTTTTTTTACCTGTTCATTAATCACATAATAGCAAACCCTGGTACCTTTACGTTCTCCCCGGATAATCCCGGCAGCTCTTAATTTTGATAGATGTTGAGATATGGTTGATTGCGGTTTTTCTAGACAGGCATGTATTTCACTGACATTACACGGCTCTTCTATTAATTTTCGGATTATACATAGACGTACCGGGTGTGCAACAACTTTTAATATCTCACTTTTGTAGTTTAATTTTTCATAAACCATTATTTAAAACCATAAATAGATTATTTTTTTACATCTGCTTCCAGTATATCTGATTTTAATATCTTTTCATAGCTATAGAGTGGACAATTGGATTGTCTGCATATAGTAGGATAATATGTTTTATATCCTCCGCTGAGGTTTTTTACCTTAGTAAAACCATTTAATTTCAATAATCTGTAAGCCAGGTATCCTCTTAGTCCAACCTGACAATAAGTTAAAATTATTTTATTTTTATCTAATTCTCCAAGTCGATCCCTTAATTCATCCAGAGGAATATTTATGGATCCCTTTATCATCCCTTCTTCACATTCTTCCGGTTTTCTAACGTCAAGAATAATGCTATCAGAATTATATTGGTCAAACTCATCCCAGTGAAATATTTCTACATCACCTTTAACAATATTATTGGCAACATAACCCGCCATATTCACCGGATCTTTGGCACTCCCATAAGGAGGTGCATAACAAAGTTCAAGTTCTTCCAAATCTGATACTTTAAAACCAGGCCTGATTGCTGTAGCAATAACATCAATCCGTTTGTCTATGCCATCTTTGCCTACAGCCTGGGCACCCAATATTTTCCCATTATCGGGAGAAAACAATATTTTTAGAGAAATTGGTGAAGCTCCGGGATAATAACCGGCATGCGAAGGTGAGTGAGTATATGATTTCTGGTAAGCGATATTATTTCTTTTCAAAAGTTTTTCATTATTTCCGGTTGTAGCAATAGTTATATCAAAAACTTTGATAATAGAAGTGCCCTGCGTTCCTTTGTATGTTTCTTTTTTACCACAAATATTACCGGCAGCAACACGCCCCTGTTTATTGGCCGGTCCGGCTAAGGGTATCAAGGCGGGATTACCATTTACATAATCCATTACTTCAATAGCATCACCAACTGCATAGATATCGGGATCTGAGGTCTGCAAATACTGGTTGACCTTGATTCCGCCTCTTGGTCCAATTTCTAGGTTTGCATCCTTCGCCAGTCCATTTTCCGGTTTCACTCCAGTTCCCATAATAATCATATCAGTTTTTATTTCCTTACCACTAGACAATTTCAATATCTGGTAATTATCTTGATATTTTATAGCTTGGACCGGATCAGATAAATAAAATTCTACTTCCTTTTCTTTTAAATGTTGGTGTGCCAGAGCAGCCATTTCAAAATCGAGCGGACCTAAAATTTGATCCATAAGTTCAATAATAGTAACAAGGATTCCGGCTTTTTTTAAATTCTCTGCAATTTCAATCCCTATATATCCGGCTCCCAATACTACAACTCGCTTGGGTTTTTTCTCTTGAATAAATTTTTTGATTGCCAGAACATCAGGAATATCTCTTAAACTGAAAACTTCACTG
>CAYWJZ010000084.1:0-1230 GCA_964458635.1 uncultured Atribacterota bacterium | reverse complement strand
ACTTGTAAGTTAATTGTATTTCTAATATTATTATTATGGTAAAATGGAATGCATTTTAATGCTATAAATAAAACCTCTGTGGCAATTAATGGAAATATTTCAAAAGGAAGGAGAAAGTAGTGATAAACAAACAGGAAAAGACAGATAATAATCGGATTCAGAGATGCCAACAAAATTTTATAAAGAATAATTTTAATTTTAAACTTGCAAATAATCTCCAAGAGGCAAAAAAATTAGTCCTTAGTGAGATTATCCCAAAATTAAAAATAAAAACAGCCTCCTGGGGTGATTCTATAACTTTGATGGAAACAGGAATTTTAGAAGAATTAGAAAAATCAAAAAAAATAAAATTCCTCCAAACTTTTGATAAGAAAGTCTCAAAAGAAGAAATTACCCAACGAAGAAGAGAGGCTTTTCTGGTTGATTTGTTTATTACTGGTAGTAATGCCTTGACCGAAAAAGGGCAGTTGGTTAACCTGGACGGAGTAGGTAACCGAATAGCTCCTATGATCTTCGGGCCAGAACATGTTATTATAATAGTTGGAAAAAATAAAATTGTATCCAATATTTCTGAAGCAATGGATCGAATAAGGAACCATGCCGCTCCTCTTAATGCCCGCAGGCATAATTACAGCACACCTTGTGTTTTTACTGGAAAATGTATGGACTGTCAGGAGAAAAATCGCATTTGTAATGCCTGGAGTATCATTGAAAAGTCCAACCCTCCGGGTAGAATTACTGTGGTTCTTATCAACAAAGACTTGGGTTTATAATTCATTTAATAAAAGATTATTTTTTGGAGGTAATTTGTATGAAAAAATTATACCGCTCTAGAAAGGATAGTAAAATTGCCGGAGTCTGTGGTGGAATTGCCGAATATTTTGATGTTGATCCTACCATTGTTCGACTCCTGGCTGTATTGACCATCTTCTTTGGAGGTGGTGGAATTATTGCTTATATTATTGCCTGGATTATTATTCCCCTAGAACCATTGGAAGATGAGCTTAAACCTTCAGAAGAAAATTCAAATTATACAAAAAAGGAAGGTCAGGATAATAAGACTATTGATGCAGAAATTGTTGATGATTCAGAAAATAAATAATTTATTTTTTTCTTGTTTTTCTCTTGACAATCATAATATCAATGCTATAATATAACCTGGTTTGAAAAAATAAAACCATTAAATATTCTTTTCATTTTTATACCTCCTTTCAAACTCGCTTTGCTTTT
>CAYWJZ010000083.1:0-5358 GCA_964458635.1 uncultured Atribacterota bacterium | reverse complement strand
CCTATTTTTCTATGGAGATCTGCGTTGATTCTAAAATTCCTACCTATAGTGGTGGTTTAGGGGTTCTGGCAGGAGACACTATTCGCTCGGCTGCTGATTTAGGAGTTCCCATGATTGGTATGAGTATTTTGTATAAAAAAGGTTATTTAAAACAATCAATAGACCAAGAGGGATATCAACAGGAATCTTCTGATAATTGGAATCCACAGGATTTTTTAAGAAAGATGCCGGGACAGGTGCAGGTGGAGATAGAACGAAGGAAAGTATATGTGCAAGCATGGATGTATATGATAAGGGGAATCGACGGAGAAAATGTTCCTGTCTTTTTCCTGGACACAGATTTACCGCAAAACAGTGAATATGATCGCAGCCTTTCTTACTATTTGTATGGTGGTGATGATAAATATCGTCTGGCACAGGAGATTGTGCTGGGTATTGGCGGTGTCAGAATGCTTAAGGAATTGGGATTCCATGATATTTCCAGATACCATATGAATGAAGGGCATGCCAGCTTGTTGGCACTGGAATTATTAAACCATCATACTGATCAAAAGGAGAATCAGTGGGATATAGAGCAAGTAAAGAAAAAATGTGTCTTTACTACACACACCCCGGTGCCTGCAGGAATGGACCAGTTTTCCTATGAGCTGGTAACTCAGGTTCTCGGAGAGCATGTTCCTTTTGACTTGTTGAAAAAATTGGGTGGCACAGATCGTTTAAATATGACTCAGTTAGCCTTAAATCTCAGTCATTTTATCAATGGAGTAGCAAAAAGACACGGTATGGTTTCTCAGGAAATGTTTCCGGGATATCATATCGATTCTATTACCAATGGTATTCATTCTGCTACCTGGACAGGCCAGTATTTTTCAAGATTATATGACCAATATGTCCCCGGATGGAATTCTGATTCCTTCAGTCTACGTTATGCCCTAAATAT
This sequence comes from uncultured Atribacterota bacterium, assembly GCA_964458635.1. Lineage (GTDB taxonomy): Bacteria > Atribacterota > Phoenicimicrobiia > Phoenicimicrobiales > Stramentimicrobiaceae > CAYWJZ01. Next base: position 4,418 of record CAYWJZ010000083.1, on the reverse strand, counting down.
CCCCGATTATGAAGTTTGGGATGCTCACCAGAAAGCCAAAGAAGATTTAATAAATTACATTAACCAACAAAACAATTCAGGCTTTAATAAAGATATTTTTACTATCGGTTTTGCCAGAAGAGCTACTGCTTATAAACGAGCTGATCTAATTTTTTATGATCTTAACCGACTTATTGACATTGCCAGGAGGAAGGGTAAAATACAGCTTGTTTTTGCCGGCAAGGCTCACCCCAAAGATTATTTCGGGAAAAAATTAATTCAAAGGATTATAAATGAATCTCAACATATAAAAGAACATGTCGCGATTATTTATTTAGAAAACTATGATATGGATTTAGGTAAGATGATGACTGCGGGAGTTGATTTATGGTTAAATACACCGAGGAAACCCAAAGAAGCATCCGGTACCTCAGGTATGAAGGCGGCACATAACGGTGTACCAAGTTTCAGCATCCTGGATGGATGGTGGGTTGAGGGATGCATTGAAGGTATCACTGGATGGTCAATTGGTTCTGCAGCTAATTTTGAAAGCATTGACCAGGAGGAAGCTGATTCTCTGTATCAAAAGTTAGAAAATAATATTCTTCCTATCTATTATCTTCATCACAATCAATGGATAAATATAATGAGACATTGTATTGCCATTAATGCTTCTTTTTTTAATACTCAACGTATGGTATTACAGTATGTTTCCAATGCCTATCTGGGATAGATGGTTATTACCGGTGAGAATAGGTCAGATTAGGAATAAGGGGGTATGATATTGATGAGTAGGAGCTGGATCAATAATTTTGTGGAAAAAATAGCAAATGTAGAGGGCAGATTCGAACTTTATGCTGCTGTTTTTTTGAAATATGACCATCAATTTGTTTTTGCTTTGAAAGACAGCAAGGATTGGGTTTTTGAAAATGGTAAAAGAAAAGCATCACTCTCTACTTTTGGCGGAAGACTGGAAGAAGGTATCAATCCAACTCTATTTTTAAAAGAACATTACTCTAAAGAGTTAGGTGTTAGTATTGATATCATTGATAGCCCTCATACTCATATTGATTACCACCACAGACTGAAAAAATTACCGATTAACCCTCTTAAAGGCGAACTTCGGCCTCAAATGATTACTATTGTGCAACAAGCAAGATATTCATCTGCCCCCAAGAGCATTATTTTTAGTTATGCAGGCTACAGTAAAAATAAACCACATTCTATAAAGCATAGTGCCCTGTTTTTTGCTAGAGAAGTAGTTTTAGTACAAATGTTTAAAAATGAAAAAACTGTCAGTGAATTAAAAAAAGCCGGAGCAATTTTTGAAGAAAGGATTAAAATTCCTGATAATCTTTCTCTTTATCCCACAGGTTCATTAAATAGCTTGTTAAGATATCTAAGTTATGAAGTGTTTTGAAAATAGTATCGAGTCCAAATTTTTCTTATTTGCACAATAAATTGTTTGTCGATAGAATGTAAGAGTATTCTTGTGATTTTCTAATTTAAAAATAATGAGAAATTAAGAGGATAATAAATTGAACATTTTAGTTGTAGGTAATGGTGGAAGAGAACACGCTATTGTCTGGAAGGTGGCACAAAGTCCTAAAGTGGATAAAATATATTGTGCTCCTGGGAATGCCGGCATTGCTTCACTAGCAGAATGTCTGGATATAAAAGCTGATGATACTAATGCCTTGCTTAAAATTGTCAGTGATAAAAAGATTGATTTAACAATTGTAGGACCGGAAATACCTCTTTCTTTAGGTATTGTTAATCTTTTTGAAAAATATTACTACCCTGTTTTCGGGCCAACAAAAGAAGCAACGGAGATTGAATCAAGTAAAGTCTTTGCCAAATATCTTATGGATAAATACCATATTCCAACTGCAAAATACCGGGTATTTGAAGATGATTACCAGGCACTTTCTTATTTACGGGAACAATCTTTTCCTCTGGTACTGAAAGCAGATGGATTGGCTGGTGGCAAAGGTGTACTTATAGTAAATAATTTATCACAGGCAGAAGAAGCTATATTTTATATTATGAGAGAAAAAAATTTTGGTGAAGCCGGTAATCGGATAATCATTGAAGATTTTCTTAACGGTGAAGAAGTATCCATGCTAGTTTTTTCTGATGGCAGAAATTTCCTTCCCATGGTATCATCTCAGGATCATAAAAAAATTGGAGATGGTGATAGAGGACCAAATACGGGAGGTATGGGTGCTTATTCGCCCGTTCCTTTTTTTAATGAGAATAGCAAAGAATGGGTTTTAAAAAATGTTTTTCAACCAGCTATTCGAGGGATGGAGAAAGAAGGGAGAACATTTAAAGGTGTGCTCTATGCAGGATTGATATTAACAGAGGAAGGTCCTAAAGTTTTGGAATTTAATGCCAGGTTTGGTGATCCGGAGACACAGGTAATTTTACCCGCATTAAAAACAGATTTAGTTGAAATAATACAGGCCACTTTGAATGGTTGTTTGGATCAGACAAACATTGAATGGGCGGATCAGGCTTCTGTCTGTGTTGTCATGGCCTCAGGGGGATATCCGGCCAAGTATGAAAAAGGGAAAACTGTTTATGGGTTAGAGGAGTTAAAAGACAATAAAAATGTAGTAATATTTCATGCAGGTACTGAAAAAAAGAATAACAAGGTTGTTACTGCCGGAGGAAGAGTACTCGGAGTTACTGCCTGGGGGAAGGACCTTCCTGAGGCTATTGAAAAATCATATGAGGGAGTTAATAAGATATATTTTGAAAAACAGTATTATCGCAAGGATATTGGTAAAAAAGGAATAAAACTTGCTCCCGGGAAGAGGGAATAATTGATAGATTTTAAAAGAAAGGGATTCAAAAGTGAGTAAAACAAAAAGAGCAATAATTAGTGTTTCAGATAAATCAGGTATTGTGAAATTAGCTAGGGGTTTAATAAAAGTAGGATATGAGATTATTTCAACAGGCGGAACAGCCAGGGCATTAAAAGATTCGGGAATAAAGGTCACCTTAATATCTGAGCTAACCGGTTTTCCGGAAATTTTAGACGGAAGAGTAAAAACATTACACCCTCTTGTTTTTGGAGCATTATTAGCTCAAAGTGATAATCCTGGTCATCAAAGGCAATTAGATGAACAGGGGATTTTGTCTATTCAGATGGTAGTTGTCAACCTTTATCCTTTCGAGAAAACAATTTCCAAAGAAGATGTTTCGCTGGATAAAGCTGTTGAGAATATTGATATTGGCGGACCTTCTTTATTAAGAGCTGCTGCTAAAAACTACCGGGATGTTACAGTAATTATTGACCCGAATGATTATCAACTTGTGTTGGAAGAGCTAATTGATTCAGAGGGAGTTACATCATTAACTACCAGAAAAAGACTGGCGGTAAAAGTATTTCAGCATACTTCCTATTATGACAGCCTTATTTCCCGTTACTTAACCAGAAAAATGATTCCCAATGAAGATCTTTTTACAGATTATCTGGTAATGGGTGCTGAAAAAGTTGATGTGCTTAGATATGGAGAAAATCCACATCAAAAAGCAGTTTTTTATCGTGAGAAGATAACAGAGGAAGCCAATCTTGGAAATGCTCAATTGTTGAGTGGAAAAGAACTTTCTTTTAATAATTTGGTTGATCTGGAATCTGCTATGGCAATTGTTAAAGATTTTGATGAACCTACAGTAACTTTTATAAAGCACACTAATCCTTGCGGTTTGGCTACTTCTGAGACAATAGAAAATGCTTATCAAAAAGCTTACCAGGGAGATCCGTTATCTGCTTATGGTAGCATTGTTGGTATTAATCGCCGGGTAGAAGATAAATTAGCCATATTGATAAATGAGACTCCCTTTATAGAGGCAATTGTAGCACCTTCGTATAGTAAGGAAGCTGTGAGAATTTTAAAAGAGAAAAAAAATCGCCGATTGGTGCAAGTTGGTAATTTACGTATTCAGGATCGGCATATCAAAGATATTAAAAGGATTTCCGGAGGTTTTTTATTACAGGACCGTGATTTAAAAAGTATATCAGTTGAGGATTTGAAAGTAGCTACAACTAAACAACCAGACAGTGAGGATATAAAAGAATTGTTGTTTGCCTGGAAAATGGTAAAACATGTTAAATCGAATGCAATTGTCGTATCACGGAACAAACAGTTAGTGGGAGTAGGCGCCGGTCAGATGAGTAGAGTGGATTCTGTGCGGATTGCCGTACAGAAAGCAGGGGAGCACTCTCAGGAAAGTTATCTTGCTTCTGATGCCTTTTTTCCGTTTTCGGATGGGGTGGAAGAAGCAGCCAAAGCCGGGGTAAAGGCAATTATTCAACCCGGTGGTTCCAAGAGGGACCAAGAGGTGATAGAAGCTGCCAATCGTCTGGGAATCATGATGGTTTTTACAGGTTACCGTTGTTTTAAACATTAAAGAAATAATTTAAAAAAAAT
>CAYWJZ010000082.1:0-5399 GCA_964458635.1 uncultured Atribacterota bacterium | reverse complement strand
TATCCGGTAATTTGATCGGTATGGCAGTAGCGTTAATAATGGAACAAACTGATTGGCATCCTCCCGGAGTAGGAAGAATTGATGATTTATGGGTAGAAAAAGAATATCGCAGGCAAGGAGTAGCCCGTATGCTGATCAGGGCCTTACTGCACTTTTTCTCAACACAGAATATCCCGACCATTGTTCTAGATTATGTAGATGGAAACATGGAAGCTGAACAAACCTGGAAATCATTCGGTTTTAAAACAATTCTGAAAACTGCAATTATCTCTCCGGGTGAATTAGAAAGACAAATTGGGAAATAGTAAAAACAAAAAACTTTTTTTCTATCACTTCAGATTTCAATTGGTCAATCGGTGAATTGGAAAATTGGTCAATTTGTAAAATAAAAAGCAACGGGGGAAGAAATTTCATTGAAATATATTAGTACCAGAGGAAATATCAAACCTGTTTCAAGTATAAAAGCAATTAAAATGGGTATGGTGCCTGAAGGTGGATTGTTTGTGCCTGAAGAAATACCTTTAATATCTCTACAACAATTAGGCCAATGGAAAAACTTATCCTATGCCCAGCTTGCCCAAAATATTTTTTCACTTTTTTTAGACCAGGATTTTTCGGAAAATGAGATAAGACAAATAACTCAAAATGTTTACAATCATGAGCTTTTTGATTCGCAAGAGATTACACCCGTAAAACAACTTGATAATCAATTATTTATTCTGGAGTTGTTTCACGGACCGACCGGCGCTTTTAAAGATATTGCTCTTCAGATTCTGCCACATATTCTATCCGGAGCATTAAAAAAACTTTCTATTACCAATCAAATGTTAATACTGGTGGCAACCTCCGGTGACACAGGCAAGGCTGCCCTGGAAGGATTTAAAGACATACCGGGAACTCAAATTATTGTTTATTACCCTTTTCAGAAGGTAAGCAAAATTCAGGAACTGCAGATGCTGACTACTGAGGGGAATAATACACATATAATTGCTATTAGAGGTAATTTTGATGATTGTCAGAATGCAGTAAAACAAATCTTTTCCGACCAGCACTTCTGCCACTTTCTGGAGGGAAAAGGATTCGAATTTTCCTCTGCTAATTCTATTAACTGGGGCCGTCTCTTCCCACAAATTGTTTATTATTTTTATGCTTACCTCTCTCTTGTAAAGAAAAATAAAATTCAGCTTAATGAAAAAATTAATTTTACAGTCCCAACAGGAAACTTTGGCAATATCCTGGCTGCCTGGTATGCCTATCAAATGGGATTGCCGATAGAAAAACTAATTTGTGCTTCTAACATAAATAATGTATTGACGGATTTCTTTCATCAAGGAACTTATGACCGTAACCGACATCTGGTTCCTACTATTAGCCCATCTATGGATATACTGATATCCAGCAATTTAGAGAGATTTTTATTTGAGATTTCAGAACATAGAGAAAAATGTATCATTGATTGGATGAAAAATCTTCAGGAAAAAGGGCAATTTACTCTGAATAAGGCCATAAAAAGAAAAACGGAGGAAGTAATTTTTGCCGGTTATGCCAGCGAAATGGAAACCCTGGAGTCAATCAAAGCAGTATATCATGATTATCACTATTTGGTTGACCCGCATACTGCAGTAGGAGTAAAAGTCTTTCGTGACTATCAAAATATATATGGGCAAACTAATAAAACTATCATTGATGCTACTGCCAGTCCTTTTAAATTTAACCAGAGCGTTCTAACTGCATTGCTGGGTGAAAAATTTGTTCAAAATAAAAACGAACTTGACCTTTTAGAAGACCTAAATCAATTTACTAGTTTACCAGTTCCCGAGATGTTTAAAAATTTAAAAAATAAAAAATTAAGGCCTCATATTGTTTATGAAAAAGAAGAGGCTCGAAAAAGTTTAGCAGATATCTTAAAGATATGATAATAATCTAATCCTTAAATTTCCCTTCTATGTCTTTGTTTTTGTCATCCTGGTGTTTAATCACCTCACCCTCTACCATGAATACTACATCTTCACATATATTAGTGGAATGGTCACCTATGCGTTCCAAATCTAAGGCCAAAGATATCAAATGAAAAGCCCTTTCAATAGTAGTAGGATCTGAACTCATGAAAGTTAGAAGCTCTCTTATAATCTGATCCCTCAGGGCATTGACTGTTTTGTCCCTTTGAAAAACTTCACGGGCAAACTGAGAATCGCTTTCAATAAAAGCATTGACGCTATCCTTAATCATAGTCTGCACAATACCAGCCATCCTGGGAATATCAATATATGGTTTAACCTGTGGTCTCTCGATAAGAAAAAGAGCACTTCTAGACATTGTGGCAGAAAGGTCTCCGATTCTCTCCAGATCCCTGTTAATCTCCAAAATCATAAGTATGGTACGTAAATCGACGGCCATGGGTTGAAATTGAGCAATAATCCAGACACATTTTTCGTCCAATTCCACTTCATAGCGGTCTGTGCGTGGCTCATCTTTTTCAATAACCTCCAATAGATAGTTTTTTTCCTTTTCTAAAAGCCCTCTTTTAGCTTTATCGACCATATTCTCCACTAAAGTAGCATATTCAATTAAATCACGTTTTAAGGATATAAGACGCTCTTCTAACATCATCTTCCCTCTTTTCTTATTATCCAGAATGGCTTTTTATTAATCAGTAAATATCGCACCGCATAGCGGATGACTTTAAGAAACTGATTGTATTGGATATATTCATCCAATTTAGCCAAACTTGCCGGTCAGGTAGGCCTCTGTCATTTTATTCTTGGGAACTGTAAATATTTTTTCTGTCTCTCCGAATTCAATTAACTTACCCAAATATAGAAATGCCGTATAATCCGAGACCCGGGCAGCCTGCTGCATATTGTGAGTAACAATAACAATGGTGTACTCTTTTTTAAGTTCCAGTATTAACTCTTCAATCTTCTGGGTGGAAATCGGGTCCAGACTAGCACAAGGTTCGTCAAATAAGAGCACTTCCGGTGATACTGCCAGGCAGCGGGCAATACAGATTCGTTGCTGCTGACCTCCGGAAAGTCCTAAGGCACTTTCATTAAGCCTGTCTTTTACTTCATCCCATAATGCTGCCTTCTTTAATGATTGTATCACAATTTCTTCTTTCTTTCTCCTGTCTTTAATCCCGTTTACTTCTAACCCATAACTAATATTCTCAAAAATACTCTTCGGAAAGGGGTTGGGTTTTTGAAAAACCATTCCTATTCTTCGCCTGATTTCCACTACATCGATTTTGGGATCATTAATATCCTGGTTATCAAACAGAATATTTCCTGCCAGGGTAGTTTTGGGAACCAGGTCATTCATCCGGTTAAACATACGAATTAGGGTAGATTTACCACATCCGGAGGGACCTATTACAGCAGTAACTCGATTCTGATAAATATCCATATTGATATCCTTTAAAGCCTGAATCTTTCCGTAATAAAATTGAATATTTCTTACTTTTATTTTTATCTCAGGTCCCATAGTAACTACGGCTCCTTTGTCTTTGTCTCAGAATAATTGCCAGTGTAGACATTGATAATACCAATATTAAAAGAATTAACGCACATCCATAGGCAATACTGGTTTGTTCTTCCGGATGCACCCCTTCGGTCATCAAGGCGTAGATATGATAAGGTAAAGCCATTACCTCTGAAAATACTGAATCCGGATATCTCCGGGTATAGAAAGTTGCTGCCGTAAACAGGATTGGTGCCGTTTCGCCGGCAACCCTTCCGATGCTCAGGATAACACCGGTTAGAATACCAGGTAAAGCACTGGGTAATACTACCTTTCTAATAGTTTCCCATAAAGTAGCTCCCAGGGCAAGAGAGGCTTCCCGATAAGATTGCGGCACAGCCATCAACGCTTCCTGAGAAGCAGAAATAATACTTGGCAATACCATAATGCCGAGTGTCAGGGAACCGGATAAAATCGATACACCAAATCCGAAAAATTTAACAAATATCGCCAACCCAAAAAGACCAAACACCACTGATGGTACCCCGGCTAAATTATTAATGCTAATACGAATAATGTTGACAATAAAACCTTGTGGGCTATATTCGCTCAGGTAGATAGCACAAGCTAATCCCAATGGGATTGAAAATACCATGGCTCCCAAAGTAAGATAAAAAGTTCCCACAATAGCAGGCGCTACTCCACCTGCTGTCATCGCTTTCCTAGGTACCTGGGTAATAAATTCCCATGACAAGGCACCAATCCCTCTGACAAAAATAAAATAAATAATAATGCCTAAAAAGAAAATGGTAATTAAGATACAGACAAATAATAGTAAAAATCCTAGCTTTTCTTTTATCTTTTTATCCATGTAAATATTCTCTCATATCTTTATCTTCCCAGCCCTAATTTTAATCGAAAACGACGGCTGATTATTTCTGCGATAATATTAAATAGTAAAGTAATTATAAATAAAATTAAGCCAATTGCAAATAAAGAATGGTAATGGGTGCTACCTACCACTGTTTCTCCCATCTCCGCCGCAATGGTAGAAGTCATGGGTCGAACTGGTTTAAAGAAAGAAGTCGGGATAACTGCAGCACCACCGGCGACCATTAAGACCGTCATGGTTTCGCCAACTGCCCGGCTCATACCCAGGATAATACTGGTAGAAATTCCTGAACCAGCAGCAGGAATGATTACTTTAGTTAAAGTCTGCCAACGGTTCCCTCCTAAAGCCATGGACGCCTCTCTGAAACTATTGGGAACAAAACTCAAAGCATCTTCGGAGATACTGCAAACGGTGGGAGTAGCCATAATGCCCAGCATCAGGCTTCCGGTAAAAGCAGTCTGTCCAACCGGAATATCTAAAATACTTTGTAAATAAGGAGCCACAATGACCATGCCAAAGAAACCATAAACAATGGAAGGGACACCGGCCAATATTTCTATTATAGGTTTTAAGATAACTTTTTGTCTATGGGTAGCAAGTTCATTAACAAAAAGAGCACTTCCTACACCCAAGGGTACACATACCAATACTGCACCAAAGGTAACCATAAAAGAAGCTAGAATTAAAGGAAGAATACCAAAATCAGGCGGGTCATAAGTGGGGTACCAGTCTTTTCCCAGGATAAATTCAAACAGACCCACTTCCTGAAAAATAGGTAATCCGGATGAAAACAATGTTAAGGTTATACCTACTAAAAATAATAAAGAAGAAAAAGCTAAAATAGTAAATAGCCATCTGATGATTTTTTCTTTCTTTTGGTACATATAACTGCTTCCTTTTTTTCATATACCTGTGATGAATAAGCAAAATAACCGGGCACGGCCCTTTTGCTTCCACCATGCCCGGGAGGTTAAGGTATTGAATTGATTGAATTAATTATTTAACGCTGATATATCCATTTTCCTCAACTAATTTTTGTCCTTCTTCACTC
>CAYWJZ010000081.1:0-5669 GCA_964458635.1 uncultured Atribacterota bacterium | reverse complement strand
AGCATATCCGCTGCACCCAAAGCAGGTGTTCCATATTGCTCCTCGATAGGAGGAAACGGGAAAAAGTCAAAATCCTCTCCGGGAACCAGATCAGGAAAATGTTCCAGAATGAAGCTTTTAATAAAGGTGGCTTGGCGATGCATATAGGCATTAGGTGGATCGGTAAATAAAGCATCGGGGGAATCTCCAAAATTAATGGTTAGAACCGCATTGGGGCCACCATAGACATATTCATCACTGCGGGCAATTTCTCCAAATATTTCAAAGGCTTCCCGGACTTTTTCATTAGTCCAGGCAATTTCATGATTGACCCAGGCATCATATGTCTCAGGAGGAGCAATGCGCAGCATAATATCCTCTATCCAGTCTGTACCCGGCCAGCCACTGGCTGCTCCTGATTCTACACCTATAGCCCAGGGTGTATTGCCATCGGCAACCATCTCATCCGACAATTCCATCAATTCATCCCAGGTTTCAGGAACTTCATAGCCGGCAGCAGCGAAAGCTTTGGGGTTATACCAGACCAAACTCTTTAAATCTGCTGAAATAAATATGGCATGTAACTTTCCATTATAGGAACCTAAATCCAACCAGGTATCAGAATATTCTGCTTGTAAATCTTCCATATCCATAAAGCTAGAAAGATCGACTAACCTTCCCTCCTGGGCAAATTCAGTCATCTGGCCTGGATTAGGCATTGCTGAAATATCCGGGGGGTTTCCTGCCTCTACTCTAGTAGTTAGAATAGCAGGTAAATCGCGTGTTCCAGTAAAATCAACTGTAATACCAGTTTCCTCTTCAAATGGTGCTACCATTTTTTCAAAAGCTTCGGCTTCCGCACCTGTCCATACACTCATCACAGTAACGCTTTGTTCGGCATATACCGATATGGCCATTAAGCTTGTCAGGCATATTACCAGAAAAATTAAACTAAACTTTCTCAACATAAAAAACCTCCTTATTTTTTGTTAATAATAATTTTAATTTTTTAAAATTGGAACTATATTGAAAAACGGAAGACCAACACCTCCTTCCTCAGCTAATAGGAATTACAGAAACAAAAGTTACCAATCGCACCCGCATAGCGGATGACCTTAAAAAGCCCCTAAAAGAGGCTTGTCTTTTCTTAACCACTTTTTGCTATTCTTTTTGCTTTAGTACCTGCTTAGAAGGTGATTTTTCATAGCTAAATAAATAAAAAATTTTTATTTGTCTTTATAATTATAAACTATGATAAAACTTAAATACAAGTGAGATTAATTTTAACTTCTTTATTATTTATTTTATCATTTTTTTTAATTTTTTCCATTTTTTCTTTAATTTATACAATGTAACCTATAGCTATAATAATATCATCCCGTTATGTAGTAGTAAGAGTTTTTATTCTCATAACTGCTAAAATATGTTAATATATATTAAGAACATTCTTGAGGATAGATTATTATATAAATCCTTACTATTAGATAGAAGGAGATAATTTTATGTCACGTATTATTATTGTTTCTAATCGCCTTCCGGTAACAGTAAAAAAAATAAAAGATAAATTTTCTTATCAACAGAGTGTAGGCGGCCTGGCAACCGGCATGTCATCATTTCAAAAAGATTACCAATGTCTTTGGGTAGGATGGCCAGGTTTGGCCAGAGAACAAATAAATGCAGAAGAAAAAGAAAATCTACTTGAAAAAATGGATCAAATGGGAAATTATCCGGTTTTTTTATCACAATCGCATATTGAAGATTATTATAATGGATTTTGTAATAAAACTATCTGGTCTCTTTTTCATTGTTTTAATCAATTTACTGTCTATGAAAATCATTTATGGGATGCTTATAAACGTGTTAACCAAATTTTTTGTCAAACTATACTTGATATTGCAAAACCGGATGACATTATATGGATTCATGATTACCATCTCATGTTATTACCAAATTTATTGAGAAAGAGAATGCCTAATTTAAGCATCGGTTTCTTTTTGCATATACCTTTCCCTCCTACTGAAATTTTCCGGTTACTTCCCTGGCGCCGAGAAATACTGGAAGGCTTAATGGGAGCCGATTTGATTGGTTTCCATACTTATGATTATGTACGAAATTATCTCGATTCAATCTTACGATTACGTGGATATGAAAGCAGCCTGGGTTATCTAAATTATCAAAATAGAGTAATAAAAGTAGATTCTTTTCCGATGGGAATTGATTTTGAACGCTTTTTTAATTCCTCCGATCAGCAACAAACAAAAAATGAAATTCAAAAAATGAAAAAGAAAGTACTTCAAAATAAAGTTATCATTTCTGTGGATCGCTTAGACTACACCAAGGGAATCCTGGAACGATTAAAAGCCTTCTCGACTTTTCTGGAAGATAATCCTGAATACTGGGAAAAAGTAACCATGATTTTAGTAGCAGTTCCTTCCAGAACAGGGGTTCCGCAATATCAACTATTGAAACAACAGGTTGATGAAATGATTGGCCACATTAACGGAGAATTTAGTAAACTAGGCTGGTCTCCTATCTGGTACCTGTATCGCTCATTACCTTTCCATGAATTAACTGCATTATATTATATTGCAGACATAGCACTGATAACTCCGATAAAAGACGGAATGAATTTAATTGCCAAAGAATATATCGCAACAAAAAAAGATGGAAACGGAGTGTTAATTCTCAGTGAAATGGCCGGGGCCGGCAATGAATTGGGTGAAGCACTTATTGTTAATCCCAATAACCGCACACAAATTTCCTGGGCTTTAAAATACGCCCTTAACATGGATGAAGGAGAACAGCAAAAAAGAAATTTAAGTATGCAGAAACGCCTGAAAGAATATGATGTAAAAAAATGGGCAGAGGACTTTAAAGAAAACTTGATTAAAGTAAAAAATGTGCAAAAAAATCTATCTGCCAGATTCTTGTCTCCTAAAAGCAGGTTAGAAATCATAAAAAAATATAAAGAAAGTAATCAAAGGCTCTTTTTAATTGACTATGATGGCACTCTTGTTCCTCATCACTTTAGATTTAAACAATCCAAGCCTTCTCAAGATGTTATTAATACTGTCAATTTGCTTAACAATGATCCCAAAAACAAGGTAGTTATTGTCAGTGGAAGGGGAAAGAATATTTTAGAAAAATGGTTTAAGAATGTAAAGGTGGACTTAATCGCCGAACATGGTGCCTGGCTAAGAAAAAGTTCAGATAAATGGCAAACTATTGAACCATTGAGAAAAGAATGGAAAGATCAGATCAAGCCTATTTTAGACTTATATACCAACCGTACTCCCGGTTCTTTTGTTCAGGAAAAAGAATATTCACTTGTCTGGCATTATGTTAATACAGATCCGACCTTCGGACGTATTCGTGCCATGGAATTAATGGATTCCCTAACCTATCTCACATCTAATTTGAATTTAGAAGTTAACCATGGGGAAAAAGTTATTGAAATTAAGGCAACCGGAGTAAATAAAGGAATAACCGCTTATCAATGGATTTCCGAAAGGGATTGGGATTTTATCCTGGCTGTTGGTGACGACTGGTCTGATGAAGCCACCTTTTCACATCTACCAGATACGGCCTATTCAATTAAAGTTGGTTCGGGAATTTCTGAATCAAAATACAACATTCATTCTTCCACAGAAGTTAGGGCTCTATTAAAAGAGCTTGCTAAAAAATCAAAAATAAACAACACACCTGCATAGCGGGTAGCTTTAAGACCTCCTAAAAGAGAAAGAGATCATTTGCTTATTTTTCAGCAGACCTCTTTCTCTTTTATCTATCTTTTATCTAAAAATATACTTATACTCTAAATATACTATCAAAATTAGTAATTTTTAGCATATTTTGTTTCTCTTCTTTAACTATGCTAAGTTAATTTCATCACACAGGTATACATCCTGAATAGCATGAAATATTTTAATACCTTCATTCATGGACTTTTGGAAGGTTTTTCTACCTGAAATAACACCCAATCCACCGGCTCTTTTATTGATAACCGCAGTCTTAACAGCCTGCTGCAGGTCATTATCCCCAGATGGTCCACCAGAATTAATCAAACCAATTCTACCCATATAGCAATTAGCTACCTGGTAACGAGTTAGATCAATCGGGTGATTAGTGGTTAACTGTTCATATACCAATGAACTGGTTTTTCCAAAGCTAATAGCCTGATAACCACCATTATTAGTAGGCTGTTTTTGCTTAATTAGATCTGCTTCTATAGTTACTCCCAGATGGTTCGCCTGGCCTGTTAAGTCGGCTGAAGCATGATAATCTATACCATTTTTTTTGAATGCACTGTTTCTAAGATAGCACCATAAAACAGTAAACATACCCAGTTGATGAGCCTGCAGAAAAGCCAGGGAAACTTCTTCAATTTGTCGTCTGGATTCCTCTGAACCAAAGTAGATAGTTGCACCGACCCCTCTGGCACCCATTTCATAGGCTTGTTCAACTGTTGAAAACATTCTCTGATCATAGCTATTGGGATAGGATAATAATTCATTATGGTTCAACTTCACTATAAAAGGAATTTGATCGGCATATTTTCTGCAAACCATACCTAAGACACCCACAGTGGACGTAACTGCATTACAACCTCCTTCAATGGCTAATTTGACAATATTTTCCGGGTCAAAGTAAATGGGATTAGGTGCAAAAGAAGCTCCCGCAGAATGCTCAATTCCCTGATCAACCGGTAATATAGAAAGATAACCTGTCCCCTTTAGTCTTCCATGATTAAAAAGTTTTTCTAAATTATGTCTCACCTGGGAAGAGCGATCAGATATTCCGAAAATACGTTCTACAAAATCTACTCCTGGTAAATGTATTTGCTCTTTGGAAATTGTTTTGCAGTGATGACCTAATAGGTAATCAGAGTCTTCCCCTAATATTTTTTTAATTTCATTAAAATTCATTTTCTGTCCTCCTTTGAATAAATTCCTGATAAATACTTTCTTTGTCTTAGATAAATATTTTTCAACTCATTATATTGTTGATTATATAACAAAATTGATCTAAACAAAAATTTGACAAATTAATTATTGTTCAAGTTTTCAAAGATATTTATCAACTGTGTAATATTGGTAATCTCCACAAGTTGCCAATAACCATTCATATACCTCATTTTAACTTCAACTAAAAAATTAGTTTCTTTGGACTGATCATAATAGGTTAGTCCAACATACGCAGTATCACCCTCTACCTCGGTATAATTAATAGATTGTTGATCCCACTGCTGGGGGTCAACTCTTTTTTTTATTAATCTTCTAACCACTGAATAAATTTTATTCTCATCTTCTTTTTCAATGTCAGCCCAGCTTCCTGTTTTTATATATTCTAGCACTTCTTTCTTGATAATCTCTTTTAAATTCGGCTTTACCACAGAAAGAAGGCTATTACCGATTTCTTGGCGAATTTTATCCCAGCGAGTTTCTGTTTCCTCTGCTAGATAATAGTAATTCCAGCTTTGAGTAATTATGCTATCAACCACATTATCCAAAGCAACATATTTCTCAAAAACAGTGACATCATTCTCAGAAATTGCTTTTTTTAATTGTTTCAGAGAATATTGTGGAGAAATTATTATCTTCCAGAAAGAAAATCCTGATATAATTACTAATATAATTATAATAACAAAAAGCCATTTTTTCATATTATTACATTCCTCTTTTAACTTTATA
>CAYWJZ010000080.1:0-5707 GCA_964458635.1 uncultured Atribacterota bacterium | reverse complement strand
CAACTCTCTTTTGAGCCCCTTCTATTGAACGGCTAATAAATGGATGTTCAATGGGAGTCCCTTCTTCTACTCCTAATTTTTCCATAAAACCAGAAATGCGATCTGAGCCAAATAAACGCATCAGATCATCTTGTAGAGATAGGAAGAAACGCGAGGATCCCGGGTCACCTTGACGTCCAGATCTTCCTCTTAATTGATTATCAATCCTTCTGCTTTCATGCCTTTCAGTTCCGACAACATGCAGACCCCCTAAATCTGCTACTCCAGGACCAAGAACAATATCAGTTCCCCGTCCGGCCATGTTGGTAGAAATAGTTACCTTACCCCTTTGACCAGCATCGGCCACAATTTCAGCTTCTTTCTCATGATTTTTAGCGTTCAGCACACTGTGTTCGATTTTTTCCTTTTTAAGCAAATTGCTAATTCTTTCAGATTTATCAATAGAGACTGTGCCAACCAGCATAGGTCTGCCCTGCTGATGCAATTCTTTAATTTCCTTAACAACAGCATTGAATTTTTCTTTTTCAGTTCGGTAAACAACATCAGGATAACTATACCTGATTAGTTTTTTATTGGGAGGTATTACGGTAACCGGTAGATTGTAAATCTCTATAAACTCATCTTCCTCTGTTTTTGCTGTTCCGGTCATTCCTGCTAATTTCTTATATAATCGAAAATAATTTTGAAATGTAATGGTAGCCAGTGTTTGGCTTTCACGAGCAATTGCCACACCCTCTTTTGCTTCAATAGCCTGGTGTAAACCGTCACTATATCTCCTGCCAAACATTAGACGGCCAGTGAATTCATCAACAATAATCACTTCTCCGTTCTTGACAACATAATCAACATCTCTTTTAAAAAGTTTATGAGCGCGCAAAGCCTGGATAATATGATGTTGTAAAGTCATATTATTTTGTGCATATAGATTTCCGATACCAAGCAATTTTTCCATTTTTGTTACACCTTGTTCGGTTAGAAATGCACCTTTTTCTTTTTCATTGATTTTATAATCTGCCTCTTCCTTCAATTGGTAAACCAGTTTATCAATCTGGAAATATTTTTTGGTAGATTCTTCGGTAGGTCCTGAAATAATAAGTGGTGTTCTGGCTTCATCTATCAATATGCTATCAACCTCATCTATAATAGCAAAACCATGATGACTTTGTACAATATCCTCCGGGCGAATACTCATATTATCTCTTAGATAATCAAATCCAAATTCATTATTAGTTCCATAGACCACATCAGACTGATAGGCCTCTTTTCTTTGCACAGCATTCATATCATGTTGAATTAAACCAACTTTTAACTGCAAAAATTCATAAACAGGTCCCATCCAATATCGATCTCTCTTGGCTAAATAATCATTAACCGTGACAATATGAACACTATCCCCTGATAGGGCATTCAAATAAGCAGGCAGGGTAGCAACCAGTGTTTTTCCTTCACCGGTGGCCATTTCGGCAATTTTTCCCTGATGCAAAACAATACCTCCAATCAATTGAACATCAAAATGCCTCATATTAATTGCTCTTCTAGCAGCTTCCCGAACTACAGCAAATGTTTCCGGTAATATTTCATCAAGAGTAGCCCCATTTTTAATCATTTTTCTAAAATACGCTGTCTTTTTTTTCAACTCATCGTCTTTTAGTTTTGCTATTTCTGTTTCAAATTGATTAATTTTTTCTATCAGGGGTTTCACTTTATTTAATTCTTTCGTATTGGAATCACCAAATATTTTTTTAACTATATTAATCATCACAAAGATTGGTCCTCTCAATTTCCTTTAAATTCTTTTTGCTTTCTATTTTAGAAGTTTTGGTTTTTAGTTAATAATTTTTACTTTTATACACTTTTTAGTTTTTTTAGGATAAAATATCCTCTTTCATCATTGTCTTTTGAATTAAAATAAATAGACCTATAAAAATCATAATATCTCCAACACTTATAATAGAAGCACCCGGGAAGGGTTTTGGTATCGAAATTACATCTCCCAAAAAGGCAAACAGAGTTTCATTGCTTTTTAGTGAATGGATGGCATTTTGCCCTACTCCCAGTAAAGTATTTCCATTAATTTCCTGAATCATTTGTTGGTTTATTAGTACAGGCATTTTACCACCGTTAACCAGTATAACAAAAGTATTCATTAATACACCCAGAGTTATATATTTAAAGCCGGGCATCTTCATATTCTGGAGTGCTGCAGCAATTAATAAAAAATAAGACATAAATAAAAAAACAGGACTATAGTTAAGAAGAAACGAAAAATCAATTACTGTAGAAAACCATATCAAACCTCTTAATAACAGAGCAACTGCAAATAAATAAACCCCTTCTATGGAAATATGATACAGGTTTTCTAATTCGCCTCCTCTTATAAGTCCAATAATAACAGCAAGGATAATAATTATCAAATACAGCATTACTGACCCCTCCCTTCTTCTAGCAGGGAAATAAATATTTTTATCATTTTTGGATCAAATTGTTTGCCACTTTCTTTTTCTAATTCTTTAAGTATATCCTGTGGTGATAATTTTTTGCGATAAGGACGGTCTGAATTCATAGCATCATAGGAATCAACAATAGACAGTAATCGGGAATATTTAGGGATTTCTTCTCCTTTCAATCCTTCAGGATACCCATTACCATCAAAACGTTCATGATGATACAAAACCATTTTTGAACATTTTTTCAAGAATTCAATAGACTCGATAATTCCGGCACCAATAACCGGGTGCTCTTTTATTCTCTCATACTCTTTATCAGTCAATTTGTCTTTCTTCCCCAATATTCGGTCTTCAATCCCGATTTTGCCTATATCATGTAAAATAGCTGCATATTCAATATATTCAATTTCAGAGTCTAAGAAATCTAGTTTTCTAGCCAACTGAACAGCCATTTTGGAAACTCTGTCAGAATGTCCGTGAGTATAAGGATCTTTGGCATCAATTGCTGCTGCTAAAGTTCGTATTGTATCGAGATATATTTTACGCATTCTGGTATAAAGTTCAAAAGAACGCCTGGCTAATAAAAGAGGGAAGAAAAATAACAAGATACCCAGTATACCAACTTCAACATAGATAATTGCCATAATAAAACCCAGGGGAGCCTCGGCTAAATAACTGGGGAGAACTTCTTTAATATTAATACGGAACACTTTAGTAATATTCATTCCGGAATCAAGAGATATAACTATGGTAACCAAGAAAGAATTAATTATACAATAGGCAAGTGCACATAATGTTGCCGGAATAATATAATTAAAAAGATTCGGTCCTCCTATCTCTCCCCCGGCATAAATGTAAACTAATCCTGCCAACCCTGTAGCAAGAGAATATTGGGAAGCATTAAACAATGTTTTATACCAGGATTCTCTTTTTTGAAAAACTTCCCATATAATACTGAAAACGGCTACAATCATGGCTAGAGCAGGGCCATAAATCAATATTACAACAAAATCAATGGGAAATGCTATAGTGATTTCCCCACCAGCAGGAAGAGATACAGGAATAAATTCTGCCAATACTGAAATAATAATAAAGAATAATAACGGAAGCCATATTTCAGATAAAACAGGAATTGTTGGTATCAAATAAATAAAAAGAATGATTGCTAAAAATGCAATCATTAAGATATATATTTTTAACTTGTTATTCAATAGATTATTCTCCCCAAAAGTTTTACAGTAATCCGCCCAGAACCAGATGGAGAATTATATGAAACTATCGGATTTTTTAAAGTTGTAAAACTGTAAAAATCATACCCGCATAGTGGGTGGCTTTAACTATATATTTCCAGGCAATACAAATTTCTAGTTTGGACTTCAGCTGAAAAAATGTCAGTTAGCATCTCTTAATCTATGTTTATGGTAAAACCATTTTGTTTAACCATTATCACCTTCTTAGAAGGTGTTTTCAAGGTTAATTTAAATTAAATAGGTCGGTGGTCCTTAGTTATTTACCATTTAAATCTTGCGCCACCGGCCAGCAGCAAGGCCATGACACTAATTAAAAAGCTGACTATTTTAGCTTTGTTAATTTTCATATCGCACCTCCACGGTTTTTCTTTGCCCTAGAAGGACAAGCAAAAAAACCGCTTCGCTTCGCTCGGTAAAAATGTATTTGCTACTAATTATTTAGCTTAAATGGTTTTGTCTAAGAATCCCCGACCTATCTCTATATTTATAAAATGATAGTTATTTGACCAGTATTCTCCTGTTAACCGCTTTTAAGATTGCGTTTACTACCGTTTTGTTTGAGTCTTCTGTAGTCAAAGCCGCACCAACCAAATTTTCCTTCCCCTGTGCATTAATTAAATTGATCGATATCAGGATAATTTCCTTGTTATCCATCTTTAATTTTTTTATCTCATCAACCTGAAAGAATATATTCCCATTTAGAAAAGAAGTGATTGCATCCAAAGTTGCCCTAGCAATAATATATTCTCTATTCTTGCTCCAGTTTGCGCAATTTATTTTCCCCTCAAAAGCTTTTTTGTTATTTTCCAATTTTACGGTAACTTGCAGGTTTTGTTCAGTAGAAATAACCGAGATATCAGAAAATTTTAACCGATGAGAATAATCTCCTTCATCTCTAACCTGGGCAATGCTAATCTTACGATAATCAATTGCGATATTATGCTTGGCAATCAACAATGACTCAATATCCCGGGAAATTTTTTTGGGGTTGCAAAAATCCTTGGTGATAACATGAATTTCTTTTATTTCCTGGTTATCTGCCAGAACAATCTTAGAAAATAGTACACCATTTAATTTATTTATCGATTTTTCAATTTCTTCCATTTTAGCAGCGAAACGAGGTGAAATAATAAAATTACGGAAATCCTTTACTGGGATATTATTCATCAGTTCCCCTCTCCCTCTCTTTAGATTTCAGGTTCTATTAACCCATAATTACCATCTTTTCTTTTATAAATAACGTTAAACTGATCTGTCGCTTCATTGTTAAAAACATAAAAATTATGTCCCAGAAGTTCCATCTGTAGACTTGCTTCTTCCGGAGACATAGGTTTGATAACGAATCTTTTAGTTTTAACAATTCGCACATCATCATCATTCAAAGCATCAGATTTACTAGTCTCGTCCACAGGGATATTCATTTCTTTTATCCGATTATGTTCTCCTGACGTTTTACTGTATAATTTTTCTTTATACTTTATGATTTGTCTTTCCAGCTTTTCAACAACTCTATCGATAGAGGTGTACATATTATCACTCTCTTCTTCAGCTCTAATTATTGCCCTTCTTGCCTGAAGAGTCACTTCAAATATCTGTCTATTTTTCTCTATACTTATGGTAGCGGTTGCATCCATAATTTGGTCATAATATTTTTCTAATTTCGCCATCTTTTTTTTGATATAATCTTCAATCGAATCAGTTACATCAATATGCTTTCCTTTTATAATTAATTTCATCACCATGTACCTCCTTAAGTTAAATTTAATCATACCGGGAAACCGGAGAAATACCTCTTCTACTTTTAATTTTTACTATAATAACATTGTTTGAGGTTATTTTACCAATATATTCTCCCACAAATTATATTACCATAACATAATATCGCAAAAATAAATACCGCACCCGCATAGCGGTTGGCTTTAAAAAGCTTCCTTTAGCTCACCTTTTCTTTCTGGTAAATAAATTCCCTCCTTAGACTGACCTGGTCTTTTCCCCCACACTCGCCTGCTG
>CAYWJZ010000079.1:0-5738 GCA_964458635.1 uncultured Atribacterota bacterium | reverse complement strand
ATTGGAAAAGGAAATGTTAGCTGATGAGAAAGAAAAGGCAGAACATACTATGCTGGTGGACCTAGCTCGAAATGATTTAGGCCGGGTTTGTTCTCCTGGTACAGTTAAGGTTACCCAATTTATGAAAG
Organism: uncultured Atribacterota bacterium; assembly: GCA_964458635.1. Lineage (GTDB taxonomy): Bacteria > Atribacterota > Phoenicimicrobiia > Phoenicimicrobiales > Stramentimicrobiaceae > CAYWJZ01. The sequence continues at coordinate 5,610 of CAYWJZ010000079.1, read as the reverse complement.
TGGAAAAATTTTCTCATGTCATGCATTTGGTATCAAAAGTTCAGGGACATATTCAGCCAGATAAAAATGCCTTTGATGCTTTGGAAGCCTGTTTCCCGGCTGGAACAGTTTCCGGTGCCCCCAAAGTACGAGCTATGGAGATTATCGATGAATTAGAACCTCATTACCGGGGACCCTATGCCGGCGCGGTAGGATATATTGGGTTTAACGGAAACACGGATACCTGTATTACTATTCGTACTATTGTTTTTAAGGGAGAAAAAGCCTATATTCAGGCCGGCGCCGGAATTGTTTATGACTCAGTGCCAAAAAAGGAATACCGGGAAACTTTAAATAAAGCACAGGCCTTGTTTAAGGCCATTGAGCTGGCGGAAGAATTTTAACCAACAAAGTGAATTTAAACAAAAAATTTTTCATCAGGGAGGAAATTAAAATGATCTTAGTAATTGATAATTATGATTCTTTTACTTATAACCTGGTTCAGTATTTGGGTGAGTTTGGTTTAGAAACTCAGGTTTTTCGCAATGACCGGATAAGCATAGCAGAAATTATAGAGAAAGATTTAAGGGGAATTGTGCTATCCCCTGGCCCCGGTATTCCGGATAACGCCGGTATTTCTGTAGAAGTTGTGCAAAAACTGGGGGCCACTATTCCCATCCTGGGAGTTTGCCTGGGACATCAGGCGATTGCTGTTGCTTATGGTGGAAAAGTAATCAGGGCGTCAAAACTTATGCATGGTAAATCATCTGATATTTGCCATCGACAAAAAGGTCTTTATCAGGGGTTGGCAAATCCCTTTCAGGGCGGAAGGTATCATTCACTCATTATCGACACCAAATCTTTACCTGCTTGCTTAGAAATTGATGCCACAACAAATGATAATGTCATTATGGGAATTAGGCATAAGGAATACCCTGTTATCGGTATCCAGTTTCATCCGGAATCTGTTTTGACCAAAATTGGGAAAGAATTTTTAAAGAATTTTATTGAATTTATTCAAGAATATAGAGAAAAACAAAAGAACAATAAAGTTCTGAATAAATGATTATTTAGAGACAGGAGGATAAAAACATGTATCAGACCACCATGAACAAGTTATTAGCAGGTCAAAATTTAACAGAGCAAGAAACAAAACAAGTTATTAATCAGATTATGCAGGGACGGTTGACTGATGCCCAAATTGCCAGTTTTTTAACTGCCCTGCGCATCAAAGGGGAAACAGTAGGGGAAATCCTTGGATGTGCTCAGGCTATGAGAGACAATGCGGTTCAACTGAAGAAAAATAATTTTTTGGCAGTTGACACTTGTGGTACCGGGGGAGATGGTAAGGGAACTTTTAATATATCTACTATTACTGCCTTTGTAGTGGCAGGAGCAGGATTAAAAGTGGCCAAACACGGTAACCGGGGCGTATCTAGTAAAAGTGGTAGTGCTGATTTGTTGGAAGCATTGGGAATCGATATTCATCTAACTCCTGTTGAGGTGGAAAAATGCCTGCAGGAAATTGGGATTGCTTTTTTCTTTGCCCCCATTTTTCATCCGGCGATGAAATATGCGGTTACTCCCAGGAGAGAAATTGGATTTCGCACTATTTTTAATCTACTCGGTCCACTTACTAATCCTGCTGGAGTAAAATACCAGGTTTTAGGTGTTTACGATCCGTCACTAACTGAATTGATAGCAAGGGCACTGGTAAAACTTGGAACTCAAGAGGCAATGGTTGTATGTAGTGAAAGTGGAATTGATTAGATAACCTTAACTGAAAGGACCAAAATTAGCCGAGTAAAAAACGGCATAGTAGAGACCTTTTATCTTGAACCAGAAGATTTGGGGCTTGGGAAATGTAATTTAGAAGATATTCAAGGTGCCGATGCCGATATCAATGCAGAAATCGCTCTAGAAATATTGGAGAACAAAATAAGAAATTCTCGGCGAGATATTGTGTTGGCTAACACTGCCGCTGCTTTGATGACCGGGGGGAAAGTTAAGAATTGGAAAGAAGGAATTAAAAAGGCTGAAGAAAGTATAGATTCTGGAGCTGCATTGCAAAAATTGGAGGAGCTAAAGTCTTATAGCCTGAGGGGGCTTACCAGATGAATATTCTTGATCAAATTGTTATGCATAAAAAAGAGGAAATTAAAAGAGATAAAAAGCAATACCCACTGCAATTTTTCAGGGATTTGTTAGCAGGAGAGACCTCTCCTACCCGGAATTTTTGGGCGTGTATTGAAAGTTCTGCTCATATTGCTGTCATTGCTGAGCTTAAATTCGCCTCTCCCTCACGTGGAATAATCAATAAAAAAGAGAATTTAGAAAAAATTATCCGAACTTATGATACTGGCGGAGCAAAAGCTATTTCGGTATTAACTGAACGGAAATTTTTCCTTGGAGAATCTACTGATATCCGTAAAGTGAAAAAAATATCAAAATTACCAGTTTTGAGAAAGGATTTTATTATAGATGAATACCAGATCTATCAGTCCCGAGGCTTGGGAGCAGATGCTATTTTGCTGATTGCCAGTCTGCTGAATATCTCACAATTGTGCCATTTTCAGAAATTAGCGCATTCCTTAGCCATAGACTGTGTTTTTGAGGTACACAATGAGAGGGAATTGGAACAAATTTTAGAGGCTGAACCGAAAATTATTGGTGTGAATAATCGGAATTTAGAGGATTTTTCAGTTGATCTATCCACAATTGGCAGATTGAATCCCTTAATTCCCCAGGATTGTTTGTTAGTCTGTGAAAGCGGGATTAGAACTCGTCAGGATGTAAAAAAATTAAGTCATTTTGGTATTGACGCAGTATTGGTGGGGGAAACTCTAATGACTGCTCTGGATAGAAAAAAATCACTGAAAGAATTATCCGGAGTATTAAAAAGAAAGAAGAGGAAGAAATAGCTCATGCTGGTCAAGATATGTGGAATCAAAGATAAAAATATGGCACATGTAGCGATAGAGGCCGGTGCTGATGCCCTGGGCTTTGTCTTTGCCCCTAGTCCAAGGAGAGTTACTCCAGAGGTGGTCAGAAATATCATTCAATCCTTACCCGAATTCGTTATGAAAGTCGGTGTTTTTGTAGATACACCAATTTCTTCGGTAAGAGATATTGCTCGATATTGTGCTTTAACGACACTTCAGTTCCATGGACAGGAAGAAGTTGATTATTGTCTCCAATTTAGATTGCCCATCATCAAGGCAATCAAGGTAACAGAGAAAGGACGGTTTATCCCTGATCCGGCAAGATATGTGGGAATTGCAGAACTTTTTTTGGCAGATACCTATCAGAAAAAGAATGCAGGAGGAACCGGGAGGACCTTCCCCTGGCAGAAGATAGACTCCATAAAAAAATATGGTCCGGTTATTTTGGCAGGGGGATTAAGGCCGGACAACGTATACCAGGCGCTCAGCATTGCTCAACCCTGGGGAGTGGATGTAAGTAGCGGAGTTGAAACAGACGGAGCTAAAGATAGTAGAAAAATAAGAAAATTTATTCAGGAAATACGGAGGTGGGAAAATGAAAACAGTAACACCGGATAATAGAGGCTATTTTGGTGAATTTGGAGGTAAATATGTACCGGAAACACTGATGTCAGCTGTTGATGAACTGGAAGCAGCATATCAGCAAGTTCAAGAAGATATGGCCTTTCAAAGAGATATGCAATACTATTTTGAGAACTATATTGGCAGGCCTTCACTGCTCTATTTTGCCCGCAACTTGACAGAGAAGCTGGGTGGAGCAAAAATTTATCTTAAGAGAGAAGACCTCAATCATACCGGGGCACACAAGATTAACAATACCATCGGACAGGCTCTATTGGCTCGACACATGGGTAAGAAACGAATTATTGCTGAAACCGGTGCAGGTCAACATGGAGTGGCAGTAGCAACGGTGGCAGCCTTATTTGGTATGTCCTGTGCAGTTTATATGGGAGAAGTGGATATTAAAAGACAGTCCCTGAATGTCTTTCGCATGAAACTCCTGGGGGCAGAGGTAATTCCGGTACAATCCGGAAGCAGGACCTTAAAAGATGCAGTGAATGAAGCCATTCGGGATTGGGTTTCCAATGTAGAAGATACCTATTACATGATCGGTTCGGTGGTTGGACCTCACCCCTATCCGTTAATGGTAAGAGATTTTCAATCGGTAATTGGAAAGGAAGCCAAAGAACAGATTTTGTCTCAGGAAGGTCATCTCCCTGATTACCTATTAGCCTGTGTGGGTGGAGGTAGTAATTCGATTGGTTTATTTTATCCTTTCCTAAATGATAAGCAGGTGAAGATATATGGGGTTGAGGCTGCCGGTCATGGTTTGTCTAGTCAGAAACATGCTGCTACTTTAGGTGCAGGCAACATTGGTATTCTTCATGGTGCCAAGAGTTTCCTGCTACAGGATAAGTTTGGCCAGATCAGGGAAGTATATTCTATTTCTGCTGGTCTGGATTACCCTGGCGTAGGTCCGGAACATGCCTACCTGAAGGAGATCGGTCGGGCTAATTATGTCTCAGTAACAGATGATGAATCCTTAGAAGCATTCCGGTTACTCGCTCAAACAGAAGGAATTATTCCAGCTTTAGAAAGTGCTCACGCTATTGCGTATTTACTAAAATTAATCCCTCAAACCAACAAGGATGACATTGTTATTGTCTGTCTTTCCGGAAGAGGGGACAAAGATACTGAAGTTGCCTTTGAAAAAATGGAGGATAAGATATGAAAATTGAAAAAAAACTATGCGATTTAAAAAATCAACAGGAAAAGGCATTAATTATCTACATTACTGCAGGAGATCCCTCTTTGGAAGCGACTGAAAAATTAGTTTACACTATTGCTGAAGCAGGAGCAGATATTATTGAGCTGGGCATTCCTTTTTCTGATCCCCTAGCAGATGGTGCTACTATTCAACAGGCTTCTCAAAGGGCATTAAAGAACAAGGTAAATATTCCCAAAATATTATCCACTGTAGCAAGGATAAGAAGAAAAACTTCAATTCCCATTGCGCTCATGGGTTACTATAATCCCATGTATTGCTATGGATTAGATTCTTTAGTGACAGATAGCAAGAAAGCCGGTGTAGATGGCTTTATTGTCCCTGACCTGCCATTTGAGGAAAGTGATAAATTTCAAAATTTAACCAGCCAGGCAGGATTGGACTTCATTTCTTTTCTGGCTCCTACCAGTTCTCCGAAAAGAATTGCTGCCATTGTTCAAAATGCACGCGGATTTATCTATTGTGTTTCTGTAACAGGGGTTACCGGAGCTAGAAAGGAATTTTCTAACAAAATTGTCGAGATGACTGAAAAGATCCGTCTATATACTGATTTACCTTTGGCAGTAGGGTTCGGTATCAGTAAGCCGGAACAGGCTAAAGAAGCCTCTAAATATGCCGATGCGATCATTGTGGGCAGTGCGGTAGTTAATTTGATTGAGAAATTCGGGGAAGATTTAACAAAAATACTATCCTCGGTTAGTGAATTTGTGGGTTTTTTGAAAGAAGCAATAATAGAAAAAAGGCATTTCTAGTTTGACCTTAGCTCCTCGTCTTTCTATTACCAAAACTTTTTTACAGAAGATTTACAATTTGTTTATCATTCCTTTGCTTTATTCTGTTATT
>CAYWJZ010000078.1:4459-5749 GCA_964458635.1 uncultured Atribacterota bacterium | reverse complement strand
CGGGTTTTTGGATATAGCTCGATCCCGGTTTTGAGTTTAATGACATAAGTTTTGTGCTCTAATAATCCCCCACTATGCAAAGCAACTGCTTTTTGAGCATGGTAATGTCGGAGTTTTTGAGCAACGTCCTGCGCAGCTTTCAAATGTCGGAGTTTTTCCATTCTGTCTTGATCAGCAGTTTGATAAGAATGTCCCATGATAAATGAATTTAGGTAAGAAAATAGGAATAGGCCACTCCCACGTTAGGGAGCAGCCTTTCAAGTAGGATCAAAATGTCCTAATTGTAAGAGATTGGATTGTGATAATTGCGATTTTCATTTTGCTCTTCTTTTTTGGCCTTGAGATAGATTTTGACAATCATCCCAAAATAAAGACCAACCGCTACTGTGGTTACGATAATTTCCAACATGATAAATACTTTTTAATTAGACATAGACGGGGAGCAAAAACTCCCCGTTTCGACCTTTGAGGTCTCATCAGCATGCCTTACTTCTCAGCAGGGGTCTCTGCTTTTTCCTCTGCTTTTTCCTCTGCTTTTTCCTCTTTAACCTTTGCAAAATAAAGGAGGGTGCCGTCTTCTTTTGACTTTTTGGCTACCTCAAATTTCTCTTTATTAATGCGATGCGGGAGCTGGACGTTAATCGTATTTTCCATGCTCTTGACCGCCCGGTCGGGAAACTGCTTTTTGAGAGCTTCTAAAACCTCCGCTTTGGATACTCCGTTGCCGTCATTGCCGTTCTTTACCATATTAACGATGGTGGCAATAACTCCCGGTTTATTGCTGCCTTGACGACTGCTGGTCTTGCTGGCTGCTTTTGCTGCTAGCTCCTCTCTTAGCTTTTTGACCTCATTTTCCAACTCTTCGTAAGTTGGCTTAATAGTCTTTTCGACTTCGATTTTTTGGGTACCAGAAGATTTGGTATTGTCTTTTGATACTTTTTCCTCTTTAGCCTTTGGGCTAACTGCCTGAGAATTAAATTTTTGCTTTTTCATGACATTTGATTTTTAAGTTAATAATAAAAGTGTATAAAATAGGGTCTATAAAAAGACCTGATAATGTCGAGCAAAATGTATGTCAAAGAACATTTATTCTTGTCAATAGGAATGGGCCTCATTTTTGTCCCACTCTCTAAACCAAAGTTACGACGACCCCTTAGGGTTATCAACTATTATTGGTAAATAGAGAGCGATTTTATTTAATTTAAAATCATTCCAAATAAGACAAAGACCTTTAGGGAAATTCTCCCAATAGAGGACAAGAGCCAAGTCAATGACAAATGTCCTAATTTA
>CAYWJZ010000078.1:0-4359 GCA_964458635.1 uncultured Atribacterota bacterium | reverse complement strand
AGTCTATATAAAAAGGATCCAAATAAGTAGATATGTAAATATATGAATATGATAGGACAATATATGCAATGATCTACATATATTGATAGTTCTATATGTAAGTACGTACGTATGTTGATATATAAATATGTTATTGTCTATATATATGGAGAGGTCGAACATGTAAGTACGTATATATGTATATATGTAAGGATCCAAATATGCAAAGATATAGATAAGTAGACAAGAGATATTACCCATATGCAAGGATCCAAATATATAGCTTTACCAATACGTAAGGGTTGTTAAGATATGCTTTTATTTATATATTTACCCCATTGACATATGTAGAGAGGTCTATAAGAAAGAGCGGGTCATATTCAAAGATCTAGATATGTACATAGGCACCCCCCTGCATTTGACGTATAAGATAAATTATGGTCGGTGTTGACACCCGCGCTAAAAATATAAAAAATTTGAGACAATAAATCGCTGTAAAAAAATTTGTAAAAAATTTTGAGACAAAAAATCAGTTAGTATCAACCTTTAAAACAAACAACTATGAAACGGAAGAGGACATATGCGTATGACGGGACATTGCCGGACAGGGCATATAAATTATGCTTATTGGGATTGACTAATAAGGATCTGGCGGTAGCTTTTGGGGTAAGCTTGGGAGCTATTGAGTATTGGATAAAAAATAAGGATAGGTTCCGACGGGCGGTAGAATTAGGTAGGGAAGAAGCTGATGGTAAGGTAGCCGAAGCATTGTACAAGAGAGCTATTGGATATAGTCACAAGGATACCGATATCAAAATGTACAAAGGAGAGATAATTACCACAGAAACAGTAAAGCACTATCCACCTGAAACATCGGCTGCCATCTTTTGGTTGAAGAACCGTCAGAAAGAACATTGGGCAGATGTATGGAAGATGGAACATTCAGGAGCTATGGAATTGACCCAGGAAACTGATATGTCTAAATTATCAGACGACGAATTGGATCTGGCAGAGAAGCTGGGACTCCAACATTTTTTAAACGGAGGAGATGATGACAAATCCGGTAGATAAGATACAGAGAACAAATTTCTCCAAAAAGGATATAATGGAGAAGGCTATTCAGAATCCTGTTTTGGTAATGAGGGAGAAGAACAACCGCTCCCTCTACCACTTCATTGAATATTTCTGGCCTGAGTACTCCAACGACAAGTTTGTAGGGAACTGGCACATAGAGGAACTATGCAATCAACTGGAGGAGATAGCCGAACGGGTGGCAGGCAACATTCCAAGAGAATACGACTTGATAGCAAACGTTCCACCTGGTACTTCCAAGACAGCAGTTACTTCTATCTTCTTTCCAATCTGGTGTTGGACTAAATGGCATTGGATGCGATTTATTACAGCCTCTTATGGAGAAACGTTGGCTTTGGAGTCTGCTGAATACAGTCGGGACATCATGCGGTCAGAGAAGTTCAAAGAAATGTATCCGGAGTTGGAGATAAGAAAAGACAAGGAAAAGAAAAGTAACTTCAAAATTATCAAAAAGGTATGGGTTTACAAAGGACGTCCTCCCCGTATATTGCAGGGAGGTAGTAGATTCAGTACCTCAGTCGGTGGTACTCTGACAGGTTTCCACGGACACATCAACATTGTCGATGACCCGTTGAATCCAAACCAATCCCAATCAGACAAAGAAATTGCACGGGCCAACCATTGGGTTTCTCAAACACTGTCTACAAGGAAAGCTAACAAACTTACCACTACTATGATTATGATCATGCAGAGATTGCACCAGGATGATCCCGCAGGTCACATGTTAGCAGATCCTAACAAAAGAATAAGACATTTGTGTTTACCTGGTGAAATAAGAAATCATAAAAAGCAGGTAAAGCCACCGGAATTGATAGAAAAGTACGTAGACGATTTACTTGACCCAAAAAGAATGCCATGGAGTGTAATCAAGGATTTACGGGCTGAGTTAGGACAATATGGGTACGCAGGCCAGATCGGACAGATTCCAACTCCTCCCGGTGGAGGGATGTTCCACATTGACCACTTCCAGATAGTCACCCATGTAGATCCTACTTTAATTGAACACATTATTCGATATTGGGATAAAGCCGGTACACAGGGAGATGGCGCATTTACAGCAGGTGTTAAACTTGCTAAATTAAAAACAGGAGTTTGGGTTGTTATGGATGTTAAGCGTGGACAATGGTCTACTAACAACAGAGAAAATATGATAACTCAAACAGCTTTTGCAGATGGTAACCATGTATCTATATACGTGGAACAGGAACCAGGTTCCGGAGGAAAGGAAAGCGCAGAAAGCACTGTACTGAGAATGACTAAACTGGGATTCAAATGTACTGCGGATAGACCGCAGGGAGATAAAATATATCGGGCCGACCCATTATCTGTACAGGTAAATGAAGGTAAAATTTGGATTTTGAGAGGAGAATGGAATAAAGATTATATCTCGGAATTCGAATACTTCCCATTCAGTACTTACAAAGACCAGGTGGATGCGACCTCTGGTGGGTTTGCTAAATTAGCCGGCAAGAAAAGGGTATTACTTATGTAAAGTTGTCTGATAAATAAACATTTGGTAATTTTAAAAAATCAATTTGGCATCTAAATTTTAACAGAATGAAACGTACTAAATACAATCAATCTGGAAGACTTTCAGTAGCTTCTGCTTCTATAGCAAGAAAAGCAATAGCTAATCTCCTTGGTTTTTCTCATGATGGGGATCGTGATTTGTATCAGGCATTAGGCTATCCCATTGAGTTATCTTATGATGATTTTTATCTCAGACATAAAAGGCAGGATATTGCTAAAGCAGTTATTGATAGACCAGCGCGTGCTACTTGGGCGGGGGATTTAATGGTAAGAGAATCGGGAGAAGCAAAAGATACTTCATTTGAAAAAGCATTTCATAAATTAAGCCTACGCCTGAAATTAAAAAACAAATTTGCCAGATTAGATCGTCTTACCAGTTTAGGAAATTATGGTGTTCTTCTTTTAGGTTTATCTGATTGTACTTCAAGCGAACAATTTGCCGATCCTGTTAAAAAAGAAAATAATTTAAAACTTCTTTATGTAAAACCAATAGGACAAGGCTCTTCTGATATTGATCAATATGAAACTTCTCCAACCTCAGAAAGGTATGGTCTTCCTCTTCAATACAGCATTACAATAAAAGGAATAACAGGTACTAATTTAAGCAGGACTTTGAAAGTACATCATACTCGTGTTATTCATGTAGCATGGGATTTGATGGAGGACGAAAATGAAGGTAGTCCTGTATTAGAGGCTATATTTAACCGATTAATGGATTTAGAAAAACTCGTTGGTGGATCCGCTGAAATGTTTTGGCGTGGGGCACGTCCCGGATATCAAGGAGAAGTGGATAAAGATTTTACCATGGGGCCGGAAGACGAAGCCCAATTACGGGAGCATGTTCAGGAATTCCAAAATGGATTACGTCGGATGTTTATACAACAAGGGGTTAAATTACATGACCTTGCTCCTCAAGTTTCTGATCCATTAAATCATATCAAAGCACAGGTAATGATGATCAGTTCCATGACTGGTATCCCTCAACGTATTTTATTAGGAGCAGAGCAAGGGCAATTAGCATCCGGACAAGATGCAGATAGTTGGAAAACTTTTATTCAGGATCGTCGTACAGAACAAATAGAACCTTCTATTATTAGACCATTTGTAGATAAAATGGTAGAGTATGGAGTATTACCAAAACCAGAAACAGATGATTATTCTATTGTATGGTCTGATTTGTTTGCTCCGTCAGAAAAAGAAAGAGCGGAAATTGGAAAAACCAGAGCTGCTGCTATCCAGCAATATTTACAAAACCCAATGGCAGTAGAAATTATTCCTCCAAAAGTATTTTTTGAATTTTTACTCGGTTTTAGCAAACAACAAAGAGAATTAGCCGAAAAATTAATGGCTGAAGGAGTACAAGAGGATGATTTGTATAGTAAGTTGATGGAAGAAGAAAATACAGAATTAAACAGGGAGGAAGAGTAATATGTGCGAAGTTTGTCAAGCAAATAGCCACAATCACTTGAGTGTTCATGCTTCTAATAGGTATGATCCTACAAGAACGACTACTTTACGTAATATGTTTTCACGTAAAATGAGGACTGGCTTTGCCAAGACGAGCAGGGAAATAAGTAAAGCAATTACAGAGCAAGATGTATTAGCTCTTATGCCTGTTAATAATGCTTTAAATGTCAATCAACCTAATTATAGGCAATTTGATTTTCCTACCTCGGAAAGGAAGATTGAGGCTTTTATGAGATGGGTCGAAGAATTAATTGAAAGAAATATCTTAACAGTAGGATCTATTCCTCAAAT
>CAYWJZ010000077.1:0-5753 GCA_964458635.1 uncultured Atribacterota bacterium | reverse complement strand
GCTGCTTTCATGGCAGGATATAAACCAAAGAAAATTCCAATAAATAAGGCAAAACCAAAGGCTAAAACAACAGAAATAGTAGTAATTACCAGGGGCCAATCCCCAACTTTTGACAAAAAATAGGCAATTCCCCAGCCAAAGCTGATACCAATCATCCCACCCACACTGCTCAAGCTCAGCGATTCCATTAAAAACTGGAATAATATATTACGATTCTTGGCTCCTAATGCTTTACGAATACCTATTTCCCGGGTCCTTTCAGTAACCGATACTAGCATAATATTCATAATACCAATCCCACCGACTAAAAGCGAGATGGCAGCAATACCGCCCAGCATCAGGCTCAAGGTTGCCGTAACTGAACTTACCGTGTCAAGAATTTCATCCTGGCTAATAATCCTGAATTGTTCTTGATCCGGATCATCTAAAAAGTTTATCATAAAATATTCTAATTCCTTAACCGCATTGGAGGCTTTTTCGGACGAATAAGCCTGGGCAATAAAGGAATCCACATAATTATGATTGGTCAACCGGTCCATGGCAACAGATAAAGGGATGTAAGCTTGTTCATCTAAGTTTCCGGCCATCGAACCACCTTTTTCTTCCATAATTCCAATTACCTGGAATGCATAAATCCGACCATTATAGTTCATTTTGATTTTTTCTCCTATCGGATTTCTATCTTCAAAGAGATCAGTAGCCAGCTGAGCACCCAAAACCATTACCTGTCTCCGATCTGTAACATCCTCCTGACCAAGAAAAACACCACCGGCAACTTCATAGTTATTCACCTGTGCATAATCAGAAATGGTCCCGATTGTGGTGGCACTGACATTCAGATCATCGCTAATCAATCTTCCGCCAATCTGCTTGCTCGGAATCGCCTTTCTAACAGAAGGGCAGAACTCTTCCATATAATCTCCTAATTCCAGGGTAAATTCCTCTTGAGAACTTGTACTGGCCCTGCCTGCCTGGCCTCTGGTAGTCCTGGAATAAACGTTAATCATATTGGAACCCAGGCCAGCAATTCGAGCAGTAACCTGTTGAGTGGAACCGGTACCTACCGATACGATGGCAATAACCGCACCTACACCAATAATGATGCCCAGCATGGAAAGAAAAGTACGCATTTTATTTGCCCATAAACTCTCCAGGGCAATCTTTAAACCTTGCAAGATCATGTCATTACCTCGTCTTTGTCAATCAAGCCATCTTTTAAATGGATAATCCTTTTGGCATAGCCGGCAACTTCTGGTTCATGGGTAACCAGAATAATAGTATTACCTTCATGGTGCAGTTTTTGAATAATATTCATGATATCCAGACCGGTTTTGGAATCCAGATTGCCGGTTGGTTCATCAGCTAAAATAATTGAAGGATGATTAACCAAAGCCCGGGCAATAGCTACCCGTTGTTTTTGCCCACCGGAAATCTCATTGGGACGATGACTAATTCGATCACTCAGTCCCACATCCTGGAGAGCCTGTAAGGCTATTTTTTTTCTTTTTCTTGCCGAAATACCGGCATAAATCAAAGGAAGCTCAACATTTCTTAAATTAGTAGCCCGGGGTAACAGATTAAACTGCTGAAAGACAAAACCAATTTTTTTATTGCGAAATAAAGCCAACTGATTATCATTCAGATTATTGACATCCTGATCAGCAAGAAAATATTTTCCTCCGGTGGCATAATCCAGACAGCCGATAATATGCATAAGGGTAGACTTTCCTGAACCGGAAGGGCCCATAATGGAAACAAATTCTCCTTCATTAATTTCAAAGGAAACTCCTCTTAAGGCTTCTACTTTCACTTTTCCTAAATGATAAGTTTTGGTCATTTTTTCTACTTGCATTACTTTGCTCATGGTTGTTTTACCTCATCCTCAGCATAGAGGGAGGTTCACCCCCACCAAATGCTCCCCTTTGAGAACCTGCAGAAGTGTTCATCTGATAACCATTGACCACAATCCTGTCTCCTTCCTGTAAACCTTCAACAATTTCCTGATAAAATCCATCACTGATGCCTGTTTTTACCTCAGTGGGAGTTGCCTTGTTACCTTCTACTTTTAATACCATACTCCCCCGATCACCTTCTGAAATTGCTGTAACCGGAACTTTGATAGCATCCTCAATAGAATCCACAATAATTTCAGCAGTGGCAGAAAAGCCCGGTTTAAAATACCGGGATACTTCATCCATGCGAAGTGTCACCGGGACGGTTACTACTCCACTTTCTTCCCTGGCATATTCGGCAACCTCAGCGACTGTTCCCTGGAAAATCTGCTCTTTCAGAATATCCAATTCAATTTCCACATCCAGACCTACTTCTACGCTTAAACAATCCACCTCACTGATAGATACCTTCACTTCATAGGAAGAGTCATCAATCATGTAAACAACATCATCATTTCCACCGATAAAATCTGCCTCTTCGACAAAAATATCAACTACTTTACCGGAGAAAGGGGCTTTCAGGGTCTTAGATTCGTATTTTTCCAGAGCAACCTCCATAGTCAGCTTCTTTTCTTCTATTTGAGTGGGAGATCCGCTAATTTTGGCCAGTTCATATTCGTTTTTTGCACTCAGATAATTCAGACGTTCCTGTTTATCTTCCAGTTTAACCAGCTCCTGTCCTTTTTCTACCAGCTCACCGGCTTCAACCATGATACTTTCTACTGTTCCACCAGTTGTTCCGGTAGTAGCAAAACTTAAATAGGCCTCATTTTCCGGCTTGATGTAACCACTGGTGGATACTGTTTTTTTGATGCTTCCCCTGCTCACCTCTATAACCGAATCCGGGTCAATTTCCCGGGCATAGCTATCTTCTTCTCCTGATTTAGAAGTATTACCAGCAGCCGGAATGGGAAAATAATCTTTTCCCAGATAAATGCCACCACCGATTAATAGCAGTATAAACAGCCAGATAAATATTTTTTTCTTTCTCCTCATGTTTTAATACCTCAAAATTCTTCCTGTAAAGAGCCAATAAAATGGGCTAACTGCAGACGGTTCACAAACCATTCATCTTTAGCCTGCTTCGCATTGATTTCCTTTTCTTTCAAGTTTAGCATTTCATTCTTCCATTGAGTTTCACTGATTGCACCTTGCTGATATTGTTTCTCCATAATCTCAACCCTGCTCTGTTCTTTTTCCAGAGCCAATAGCCGGGTATCCCAATTAAGCCGGTTATACTGGTCCTGATCTAATAATTGCTCAGCTTCTAATTTTAATTGCTCTTGTAGATAAGTTATATCATTTTCCTTCTGTCGGACATTATCCTGTTTTTGCTCCTCTTTCAACTCCTGCACTCCACCATCAGCTAATTTGACTGAAAAATCCACCATCACAAACCAGTTAGCAGGAAATTGATAACCACCGGATAGATTAACTTTCGGTTTTCCCTCATCTTCAGTCCATTCCAGTTCCTTAATTAATTCATCCTTTTCCAGTTGATTGTTCTTGATCTGATAATTTTCTTCCAGAATTTCATCGATCAAATTCGCCTGAATTTCATGATCAATCTCCATAGTATTCATACGAGAGAAAAGTCCCTCGATAAAATCAACATTTCTTTCAAACTCTACCGCTGTACCTTCCGGTAGATTCAGTAAAAGTGAGAATTGTTTTTTTGCCCGGGAAAGATTTTTTTTCTGATCAAATAATTGATTTTTGGCTTCTTCCAGCGCAATTTGAGCCTCTGTTTCCTGCTGGTATCCGCCTTCCTCCAATTCTATTTTTTTCCTTATCCTCGATAATTCCTCTTCAGCCAATTTCACGCGTTCTCCGGAAATAGCAACCTGTTCCTGCAGACGAATAATATCTAAATAATTTCTGATAAATTCAATCTGTTTTTCCATCTCTTCCCACCTTAATTCTTCTAAACTTTTCAGCAAATTATTTTTAATAGAATAGGCTTGTTTTTCATTTTCAGTCCAGCTACCCGGATAAATATTTTTATCTAATTTTAGATTGGCATTGATTTGACTGAGGGTTTCCTCTAAATTCCCCTGCTGATTTAGATCCTCTGATTCCCAGGTAAATTCTGAAGATAGATTAATATCACCGATAAGTTTTTTGGTAGATTTTAGATTGACCTGAGCAGCAGTAGTAAAAGATTTTTCATCCAATTCCACTACATCTCCTTCTTCTATATCTTCTTCTTTATAACCAAAATGCCAGATAGGTGTTACACTTAAGTCGGTCTGCAAAGATTCGGAAGCATCCAGAATTTTTAAATTTCTTTCCAGTTCATTAATGCTGTTTCGAATAATCTGCAAATCATGATTTCTTTCAATACCCCACTGAATCGCTTCTTTGAAACTGATTTCCTTTACCTTCTTCGCCCCGGCTGGTAAAGAAAAAATAGAAATGCAGCAAAAAGCTAAAATCATCACCTGAAAAGCATACTTTATACTGATGTATTTATTATTTTTCATTTTAAGTCTCCTTCATCTAAAGTTCCCATTAATCTCTCTAGTTCCAAGTTTGCCCGATAAACCTGTCGAACAGAGGAAATGAGACGTGATTGAGCATCCAATACACCAATGGTAGCTGAAAGCGCTTCCTCTTCATTTCTTAATCCGGCCTGAACCTGTCGCCGAATCATTGTTTCATTTTCCTTCATTTGATTCAGGCTTCTCTGGCTTAAAACAATGTCATGATTGGCCTGATTATAGTTTAACCATTGAGATTCTACCTGATAATCAAGCTCCTGTTCAGCCAAGGATTTATCGAGTTGGGCTATTCCCAGGTTGTTTTCCAGTTTGAAGATTTCAATTTCAGATAAATCATTCTCTTTTGCTAACTCCAATTCTCTTTTCACCTGTTCCAATTTGATTTCCTGACTTCGCAAGGTAATGCTGTTTTCCCTGGCTTTATTGATGGCATCTTCCAGTGAAATTTCCGGAAATTCTGGTATTTCCATCTCTGATAAAGCAATAGAGTGCTCATGATCAATACCCAATCTGTCTTTTATTTCAATAAGCATTTGCTGGTAATTCAGCTCACTTTCCTGATAAGAAAAAAGTGCATCATAATATTCATTCCCCTGTTGTAATAAATCAAGGTCAATACTATAACCGTCTGCCACTTGTTTTTCGATATCTTCCAGGATTATTTTTTCCAGTTCTTCATTTTTCTTATTGCTTTCAATCTCTTTCTCGGCCATTAAGAGGCGAAAGTAATCATCAGCAACCTGAATGAGAAGCTGGTCTTTTTCTGATTGAAATTGGTTTTGTTGATTCAGAAGTGATATTTCTTTCTGTAATGTTGATATGCTTGACTTGTTCAATAAATTTTCTGCCTCCATTTTTTTGCTTTCCAGTTTGGTATTCTCCAGCTGATAACTGGCCTTTTTAAATTGTAGGTTATTGGAAATAGCCAGAGCAATCATCCGGGAAAGCCCCAGGGTAATATTTTCCTGTGCGACAATAGGGGTGCTTCCGATACATACTGCCAGCAGCAGGCTACATCCGAAAATCAAATATTTTTTCTTCATTTCATTCCTCCTTAATATTTAGAGCAAAATCTGTCCATCAAACAGGTAATTTATAAATTGGCTTAGCTACATATTATAGCATCTCTTTATTATAGTAATAAAATATAAAAAGTACTTAAACAAAATCTTAAATTTTTATAAAAATTTTTGTATTTACAAATCAACAGTATTTTACTATCTAAACTATCTAATCCAAAATCTCTTTTCTATTCCCAATATATTCGCTTGACAAATAAAAATACTTCTCTACAATTTAT
>CAYWJZ010000076.1:0-5809 GCA_964458635.1 uncultured Atribacterota bacterium | reverse complement strand
TTTCAAAAACTTCATTATACTTTTCGGGAATAATTCCCAGTCCGCTAACTCTCATTTCATCAATCCCATCATTCAGATTGGCAGAAAATCTAAGTTTGGGAGAAACCCCCACGACACCATCAGTTTGCATAAACATTTCTTCCAGTGCTTTATTCCAGGCAATCAGATTATTCAGGGGAAGCTCCTCTTTTTCCTTCCAGTATTCTGGATGGGCAATCTGGATATCACCGGTTTCAAAATTTCTGATGTTGTCAATAGACATCTCCACCATGCCATTCATCAGTGATTCCACAAAGAGATAACCGAAAAAAGCAAAGGCAATTACTAGTATGGTAATAAAATTTCTCCTTTTTTGGCGGGATAAATTTTTTAAACCAAGCCGAATACTAAACATTTTTCCCCCTTCTTTGTGTTAGCAAAAACTAAACTATCGATTGTTTTACCTCTTTGCCCACTTACAGCTTTCTGGAATTGAAACTTATTATTAATTCTCTTAAATCAGTTTATTCTACCTGTTTTCTTTATATTGCATTTTCATTTTATCCAAAAACTTTTTTAACAAAGCTCGGTTAAATATTTTAATACTTCCTTCTGTAGCACCTATAATCCTTTCAATGGCAAACTGGTAATTCTCCAACTCTCTTTCAATTTTTTCAATATTTTCCGGAAAACGGTCTATCTCCATAATCATTTTAGGAACCTTTTCACTTAAAATAAAGGAAAGCTCGAAGAACATCCTGGAAGCTTCATCAGGGTAGGGAGTATTAAAAAATTCTTCTTTTAACCCCTGTTTGATAATTTTAGCAAATTCCGGTGCCAGCATATCGGTACTATTTTGATAGACCTTATATCTAAAATAAAAATTCTTATCTTCATAAAAGGCCTTCAATAAAGTTTTTATCAGCTCAATATTTTCCAGCTTTATACTTGCAGTAACTTTATAAGCCTCATTAAGTTTTCTAACTGCATTCCAATTATCTCTGGCAACGATTTCTTGAACCTTTTCTAATATTTGCTGGCTTAAATCTTTGGTTAATTCATCCAGGAGTTGTTCTTTTGATTCAAAATAATGATAAAAGCTACCCTTCGATAGGCCTATTTCTTTTATAATTGTATCAACCGAGGTTTGTTCATAGCCATGGGTAAAGAATAATTGTTGGGCAGTATCGAGAAATTCCTTCTTTCTTTCAGAGTATTTTTTTATTATTCTTGCTTTCATATTCTATCTCCTGTTATCTATAGACTGACCGTCAGTCTATTTATATTTTTTATATAACAGATATAGCAATCCTTGTCAAGTAAATGTCGCACCCGCATAACAGGTGGCTTTATGACAACACTATTACCGCCTTCTAAAAAGGTGATTTTTTATGGTTAAATAAATATTAACACTTGCAGATATGAAAACATTTTAGAAAATAAAATAAAATTTTAAAAGGAATTTTTGGTAGGTATTTATTTAAAAATAGGGGGTTAAATTATTTTTCGGGCTCGGTAAGCATCGCGACAAACTTATCTATTAATTTTGGATCAAACTGGCTGCCCTTTCCGTTTTTTAATTCTTTGATAGCTTCTTCTTTTTTCATTGCCTGGCGGTACGGCCTTTCGTGAGTCATGGCTTGGTAAGCATTGACAATATGAATAATTCTGGAAAGAAGAGGTATTTCTTCTCCTTTTATCTTTTGAGGATACCCGTTCCCATCCCAGAACTCGTGATGATATAAAATAGATTCAGCAATATTGGTAAGCTCAGGTGATGATCTGGCAATCCTGAATCCAACCTCCGGATGTTTTTTGATTTCCTCCCATTCAATCTCACTTAGCCAGCCTTTCTTTAGAATAATTGTTTCACTCACCGCTATTTTACCTATATCACAGATCATGGCTAATAATCTCAGGTCATTGAGTTGCTTTTTTTCTAACTGGAGTAGCTCACCAAATTTAATAGCACATTCTACAAAGTCTTCGCGATATTCTTTCGTTTCGTATTTTCTTTGTTGTAAGGCTTTTTCTAAAGAGGATATCGCCGAACTATCAATCACCTGTTTATCAATCAATTTATAACGATACATTTTGCTTTCCGCTTCTCTTACCACAGCGTTAATATTCTCAGACATGGTATTTTTTGTAGCAATACCCATGGAAATACTGAGTGGTAAGGTTAGGGTGCTTTTTTTCTGGCATTCCCTGCTAATTCGGTTAATGATTTTAATGCCTTTCTCTCTTGAGCTATAAGGTAAAATAATGCTGAACTCATCCCCACCCCAGCGGCTGATTACATCACTTTTTCGAAAACAGGATTTTAAGACATCGGCAATCTTTTGTAAGAGCTGATCCCCATGCTGATGGCCAAAAGTATCATTAATCATCTTCAGGTTGTTGACATCACCTATAATAATGCTGATAGGAAGGTTGCGCTTATGATTTAACCGTCTTAATTCTTCTTCAAAATAAGCACGGTTATATAAATCAGTTAATTTATCATGAAAACTTAGGTATTTAATTTTATCTTCATATTCTTTCCGTTCAGTTGTGTTAAGTACTATCCCGCGAAACCCAATTACTTTTCCAGCATTATTTTTGATTGCCGAACCGTGAATTTCTATCGGAATAATAACTTGATCCTTTACGATTAAATAATATTCCTGTGGGTAATTTTTTTCCTCTTGAAAAAGTTCCTTAATACTGGGCCTAACTTTCTTTTGTTCCGAGTATGATATTAATTGACAGATAGACTGTTTATTAATGAGTTCTTCTCGGGAATAACCGAGCATTTCTATGCCTTTTTTATTTATAAAAGTAAATTTACAGTCTTTGTCAACTTCAAAAACCATTTCAGGTAGCATTTCGGTTAAATCTCGAAATTTTTCCTCACTTTTCTTTATCTCTTTATTGATTTCTTCTTGAAGTTTTAATTCATTCTGTAATTTTTGATTCCGGATTTTTAATTCAGATAGCTGTTGTTGTATCTCAGGAATTTTTTCTTTTTCGGAGGGGATTTCGGGGTTGTCTACATGCCTTGCGCCACTTTTATCAGAAGTAATTTTAAATTTATTTTTATCCTGTCCTTTCATTTCGGCTCCATTGGTATTTTTTCCGTAAACAAAGAAGATTTTTAGATAATTTAATTATAAATAATTAGATGCTTCTTCTGAAGTATATTTGTAAAATTAGATTTAGAGGTCCAATATTAAAAAACCTTATATATTATTATTCCATAAATAAGACCGTTTTAGCAAAATAATTTTTAAATTTTTTGCAATTTTTTGATTCTTAGTTTACAGTTTTTCTAGTTTAGTGTAGTTATTGTGTATTAAACTGTGATATATTTGAGATGGGTAAATGTAATATGATAAAATAATAAAAAGTTAATATATTAATATTGAATGGCCAGAAATGGATGACCTTTATTTTTTTTTAGCTGGTCATTTAATAAATTAAAAAGGAGGGATAAAATGAGTGTTGTAAAAGTAATAGAGGTTCTTGCAGAATCAAATGAAAGTTGGGAAGCTGCCACAAAAGAGGCAATTGCAGAAGCATCAAAAAGCGTACATAACATCAAGTCTGTTTATATCAAAGAATTTCAGGCCATTGTAGAAGATAATAAGATTACCAGGTATCGTGTTAATGCTAAAATTTCCTTTTTAGTAGAAACATAAGTGTAAGTGTAAAAAAACAAACCTGCCAGGGGACGGTCCTTTGGCAGGTTTGTTTCCTGAAATTTTCTTAGCGTAATTCCACCATCTCAACTTCATATTTTAATTCTTCGTTATCAGTGCTCTTTATTTCATAACTGGATACCATTAAAAAATCTTCAAACTCGGCAATCCTTAGAATTGCTGATTCAAATTCAAATTCCTCTATATCGGCATCATATAATTTTTCTATTTCAATCTTAGTAATATCGACTTGCATATCTCCTATCATTTCCCGGCTCCTGCTGACCCGGGTTACTCCTGCCTCTTCCAGGGCTTCCAGATTAAGTCGGTCCACATAATAAAAGGGAAAGAATATAGCCTGGTACATATCCTCTTTTACCATATCAGCCATTTGAGCTGGAATACGTTCACCGTCTACCTCAAACTGTACAATCTCTCCTTCATCAAACCACACGTCCATGGGGTCGATTCCTTTCCCTCTTAAAGTCACCTTGTCTGCCTGGGTACCCTGAACTTCTTCTTTTCCCACAAATCGATACTTTATCTCAGTTTCTTGGGTCAAGTCTCCATCCTCAAATCCCCTTATCCTGAATTCGAATCTGGAGAAATTATCTAATAGCTCTGATACTTCAGTGGGATTTTCCAGCTTTTCGAGAGGCAGGTCATCAAGACTTTCCTGGGCATGAAGTGGAGCTACCCCAATTACCATCAATAATACCAGTAAACTGATTAAAGTTAAATTTTCTCTTAATCTAATTTTCAACACCTCCTGAAAATTTATTTTTTTGGCAATTAAAATAACCATTTTTAAAAATTTTTTCATATTTTTTTTGGTGTGTCAAGTTTAATCATCTCACAGGTAAGGTTATATTTTTTTATACTCCAGTAAATAATTCTCCGCTCAATTTGATTAATTCTTCTGTAATCAGACAATAGTCGAATTCTATATTCCAGGGCTGATAATTATTCTTCCTACTAATTCTTTGGTTTAGAAAGTGAAACATGAATTGAAACAGTTTCTCCACCCACTACTTCTACTGTTTGAATCCAGGTTCGATAATCCTGACTTCCGGGTTTCATAACAGTCAATTCATGAAATCCTTCTTTTAACCCGCTAATAACTAAATTGCTCTTGGGAGGAATTTTGCCATATTCCTTTCCGTCAACAAATACGAGGGCATTGGGCTGGTCACAGGTTACGGATATTTTCCCATAAATCTCCACTTCTTCCAGGTGAGCTTCAATCCGGGTAATTCGATCACGGGAAACCGTTATGCTTTTACTCCAGTTTTTGTAACCGGGCATAATAAATTCAATTACATGCTGGCCGGTTTGGATATCCTCAATCCGCTTGGGAGCAATACCTTGATACTCCCCATCCAAATAAACTTCGGCTCCCTGTGGAAAAGACCTCGCCATGACACTTCCTGTATTTTCGGTAGCATATCGTGGGCGTACCACCTGATATTCCAGTATTTCAGTGGAAACCCATTCCCTTAATGATAACTCCCTGATTCTGTTGCGTAAATCAGCGGTGAATTCCATAAAATCGGAGCTGATAACAGGAAATTCCCTGGTTAACACTTCCCGTTCGCGCTCTCTTAAAAGAGCTGGTCTTATTGTGGCAAATCCCTGGATATAACCGGTCCCAAGTTCACTATCTTCCGGTATTGTAGTTTCGATTTTATATAAACGGCCAGCTCGTACATTGTCACGCTGATTTTTTTGATTGGGGAAAATAATTCTCACCCTTCCATCAGGCTGGTACTGATAAATGGTGATATAGGCATCTTTGTTGGATTGAAAAGATAAAATAATTTTTTCTCCCGGATGGTATTCCAGGTCTCCTTCTTTCTCTGCTCTTATTCTCAATGAAAAATCAGGACTGGGGTTCGTAACTTGAATACTTTTCTTGACATCTTCTTGACGGGCATCCTGAGCGTAAGAAGTTGTACAAAAACTTAAACCTAGTATTAGCAAAATAGGTATAACAATCAATAACCTTTTGAGTAATTTTTTATTAGAAAGACTTCTATTCATTTTCTTCCTCCTGTTTATTTTTGTTTGTCAAATTAATTACTATTCAAAATCAGCAAAATTTTATTAGTACAGACAACATTCTAATATTATTTTAACACTGATTAAATATT
>CAYWJZ010000075.1:2037-5839 GCA_964458635.1 uncultured Atribacterota bacterium | reverse complement strand
TCAACAAATTGTACTACCGGAATAAAGATAATTATATTGCTTAGAAATTTGATGTTTACTCTCTCTCTTGCTTATTTAGAAAGGGAAAATGTTTTTCATAAGCATATCCAATTTTTAATACAGTAAGATCATCATATTTACGACCCATAATCATAATGCCGGCTGGAAGTCCATCAGAAGTAAATCCACACGGTACGCTTAAGGCCGGGCAACCAATTGTATTGGCAAATCTGGTATGCCTTACACACATTTCTCTTGCCGGTTCTTCTTTTCCTCTTGTAATTACAGTTTTAGAACCTATCTTATAGGCCGTAATTGGCAAGGTTGGTGTTACAACTGCATCAAGTTGATGAATTGCTTTATCCCAGGCATGAAAAATCCTTTCCCGATCTTTCAATGCCGAAATGTAGTCAAGGGCAGAATATTTCATCCCTCGTTCAAGTCTTTCTTTTACGGATTGCTTGTATTCACCTGGATGTATTGCCAGTCTATCTTTGTGATAAAATGCAGCTTCTGAAAACATTATAGTTGTAGAAACAGCAGGAACAGTATCAAGATAAGGGATTTCAATATATTTAATTTTTGCTCCCAGTTGTTTGAAATCAGCTATAGCATTTTTTACTAATTTTTCAACCTCATAGTCTACTTTATCAAAATAAAAATTTAAAGGTATTCCAATTGTAAACTCTTTCATGTTATCTACATTTTTTAATTTTTTCGCAAAAGATGTATTTTTACCTTTATATCTTTCTATACAAGGATCTTTGGAATCATAGCCGGTGATGGCATCCATTGTAATAGCCGTATCATATACGCTTCTGGTAAGTGGTCCGGGATGATCAAGGGTAAAACTTAAAGGTATAATGCCGTATAAACTTGCTAGACCATAAGTTGGTTTAAATCCAACAACACCGCAAAAAGCAGAAGGAATTCGAACAGATCCGCCGGTATCAGTACCCATTGCCATATAAGACATTCCAGTGGCAACGGTGATGGCCGAACCACCACTTGAGCCACCGGTTATCCTGGAAGTATCCCAGGGGTTTCTGGTGGGGCCATAATAAGAATCTTCATTGGTAGGACCAAAGGCAAATTCATGGAGGTTTGTCTTTCCCATCAGTATTGCCCCAGATTTTATCAATCTTTCCGTGATAGTTCCATTATATTCTGGTTTAAAATCAGATAGTAATCTTGAACCAGCTGTGGTTAAAATTCCTTTTGTGTAAAACAAATCTTTTAATGCAATTGGTATTCCATGCAAAGGGCTTTTCATGCCAGACTGTATCTCTTTCTCAGCAATTTTTGCAGCCCTCTTTGCTTCATCTTCCAGAAAAGTAATATAAGCATTTAACTTTGGTTGTAGTTTTTTAGTACATTTGATACATTCTTCCACAATCTCTACAGGGGAAATCTTTTTTCGTTGAAGCATTTTTGAAATTTCTGCCAGGCTGATCTGGGTAATTCCCTTTTCCTTCATTTTAAACTCCTTTTATATAGGTAAATTAATAATAAAAAAATAAATAATAAATCATGCAAATTATAGAACAAAAATAGTTTAGTTTATTATATCAAGTCATTTAATCCAATAGTAGATTAATTGTGCAAGTTTTTCAAGAACTTAGCAATATATCTAGTTGTAAATGAAAATATTTCCTGAAAAGAATTTATAAATCATTTGTCAATATTGGTAAAAAAAGGTAAAATATATTTTAAAGTAGGGTAATTTTAAAAGAAATAAGTAAGAGAAAATTAAGATTTTCTACCTTGTAGTATAGTAGCATACTAAGAGATATCATGATATAATCATAAGGAAATAAACGTATATATCTGGTTTTATTATTAATCTATAGTTTTTAAATTTTTAGGAGGTAGCTAAATTGCGGATTATCTCGGTTGCCAATCAAAAAGGTGGTGTTGCCAAGACCACAACATCGATTAATTTAGGTACCTGTTTAAGTGAGTTTGGCAAAAAAGTACTCCTTGTTGATATGGATCCTCAAGCCCATACCACGATTGGTTTGGGAGTTGAACCAAATGAACTTGAGAATACAATGCTTAATGTACTGGAGCCCACTCGTTCCCCGAGCAAATCAGAGTTGGATGATGTGGTGATTCAAATGAAAGAGATGGGTGACGGCAATCTTTATGTAGCCCCCAGTAATATTGATTTCGCCAGTGCGGAATATAAATTAATCGATCAAATAGGAAGGGAAGATTTTTTAAATATTGGCATCCAAAATTCTAAAATTGATTTTGACTATGTAATTATCGATTGTCCCCCTTCTTTGGGGATATTAACTATTAATGCACTAAAGGCTTCTAATGAAGTAATTATACCTATACAGCCCCATTATTTCGCTTTGCGTGGAATAGAAGAATTTATGGAAACTATTAAAATTGTTCATCAGAATTTACATCATCCTTTGGAAATATTTGTTTTAGTTACCATAGCCGATACCAGAAGCAATATTTCCAAAGAAGTGATTGAGGAAACCAGGGATTTCTTTAAGGAAAGAGTTTTTAAAACCATTATTAGAAAAAACATAGCATTGGTAGAATCAACCAGTCAGGGGATTCCTATTATTTATTATAATCCTAAATCCCATGGTGCAGAAGATTATTCAGAACTTGCCAAAGAGGTGATTTCCTTTGAAAAAGAAAAAATTAGCTCGCGGCTTTACTAAAATTATTGATTATAAACAAGAATTAATAAGAGATACCTCCCAGGGTTTAAAGAAAGAACAAGAAGAAGAAAACCCTGTTAACGGGAATGGTGATCTGATTGATCGTAGTAAAGCTAGAGAAGAAGAACCTAAAGAAGAGCAAAAAATAGACGAATTTGTCAGTATCAAGGTGATTGGTATTGGAGGAAGTGGGAATAATGCCATTGAAGACATGTCAAACAATCGCATAAATGGGTTAAAATTAATTGCTTTAAATACAGATTTACAGGCACTTTCTTTATCTCAGGCCAGTCAGAAGGTCCAAATTGGAAAATTAACTACCCGGGGCTTAGGTGCCGGAGGAGATCCTGAGATTGGTAAAAAAGCAGCTGAAGAAGATAAAAATTTAATTTCCAAAGTTTTGGAAGATGCTAATATTGTTTTTATTACTGCAGGTATGGGTGGCGGAACCGGAAGCGGTGCTGCCCCGGTTGTTGCTGAAATTGCCAAAAGAGAGGGAGCGCTAACTATTGGTGTAGTAACACGACCTTTCAGTTTTGAAGGAAAAAAGAGAATAATCCAGGCCGAACAGGGAATCGAAGAGCTAAAAAAAACAGTTGATGCCTTGATAACTATTTCAAATGACCGGTTACTCAGTATGATTAGTAAGGATACCTCTGTTAAAGAAGCTTTTGAAATTACCGATACAGTGTTAAGGCAATCAGTACAGGCTATTGCTGATTTGATAACAATCCCTGGATTGATTAATCTTGACTTAGCAGACGTAAGGGCAGTTATCAAAGATGCCGGAATGGCTTTGGTTGGAATTGGTGTTGGACGTGGTAATAACAAAGGAACCACTGCTGCTGAAGCAGCAATTTCCAGCCCATTGCTGGAAGTATCCATCAAAGGTGCCAACTCAATATTGGTAAATGTAACTGGTGGGCTGGATATGAGTCTTTACGAAATTAATGAAATTGTGGATTTAGTGTCAAAGGCTGCCGGAAGTGAGGCAAATATAGTTTTTGGGGCTATCATTTCGGAAAATATGCAGGATGAAATTCGGGTAACCGTGATTGCCACAAAATGTGAAAAATTGATGGCCAATCATCAGAGAAACTTTGATACAATCCGGGAAA
>CAYWJZ010000075.1:0-1937 GCA_964458635.1 uncultured Atribacterota bacterium | reverse complement strand
TGTTAATTTATTTAGGTGAAGCAAAATCAAATCGTGATTTAGCGGAGAAATTACGTTTTAATACCAAGTATTGTGTGCTGTGCGGATTTCATCATTTTTTAAAAACACCCTCCCATACTACCTTTTCCAGTTTTAGAAAGAAAGTGGGATATCCTCTATTTTATAAGATTATGCACCGCATTGTGGCACAAAGCATCCCCGCCATTATTGAGAGACTTAATTGTGTTTCACCCCGACATATTCATATAGCAGTTTACTCAAAAGAGGGAAGGTGGTTGAAATGCAATTGTAAAGGGAAATGCAAATTTTATGGCAATCTATTATTGGAATACAAAGGAGTCAAGAAAAAAAACTATGTATATTCCGGTTATAGAATAAAGTTGTTTATTGATAAAGAAGCTAGTAAGCCATTTGCTGTCGAAACAAAACCAAAATAAAATTATAACTAGTTTATGAAAAAGAACAGGAATATAGGAGGAAGCCGTGTCTGATTTGATTTCAGTTGAAGTTGCAAAAAAATTAGCAAGAGATGATATCGCGAGGCTTATTGATCATACATCCCTGGGGCCGGATGTTACCGGTGTTCAGATAGAAATACTCTGTGAAGAAGCTCTGAAGTATAATTTTTTTTCTGTTTGTATTAACCCACATTTTTTACCACTGGTAAAAACTTTTCTGGCTAAGTCAAAGATTAAAATATGTACAGTAATAGGCTTTCCCTTAGGTGCAAACTTGTCTCGCGTTAAGGCTTATGAGGCCAGAGAAGCAGTAAAAGAAGGCGCTGATGAAATTGATATGGTTATCAATATTTCTGCGTTGAAAGATAAGGATTACAAGAAAGTTGAACAAGATATTCTGGGAGTGGTTAAATCGGCAAAAGGACTGATTTGCAAAGTAATTTTAGAAACTGCTCTCTTGGATAATCAAGAAAAAGAGATAGGATGTCAGATAGCCGCTGAAGCTGGTGCTCACTTTGTAAAAACTTCTACCGGTTTTCAAAAAAGTGGTGCAACAGTAGGAGATGTTCAATTAATGAGAAGGATAGTTGGGAATCGAATAGGTGTTAAGGCAGCCGGAGGAATTAGTACCTATGAAACTGCCTTAAAATTAGTAGAAGCAGGAGCTACCCGGATTGGAGCCAGCAAAGGAGTAGAAATTGTCAAGGGGAGCCATTTTTAATACTTTAAATAGTGGATATAAAATAGAAAGGTTTACTAATGCGATTATTATCTTGGAATGTTAACGGATTAAGAACATTATATAAGAAAAATTTTTTAGAGTGGTTTGAACAGCAACAAGCAGATATCTACTGTATTCAAGAGACGAAATCTCATTTAAATCAATTACCAGAAAAACTTATCAAAAGGCCAAATTACCATAGCTATTTTTCCCAAGCTGAAAAAAAAGGTTATAGTGGAGTAGCATTATGGACTAACAGGCAACCTAAAAAAGTAAATTACCAATTAGGAATATCGAGATTTGATGCAGAGGGGAGATTAATACAGGCAGAATTTAATGAATTTAGTTTGTTTAACGTCTATTTTCCAAACGGTAAGGCATCCAGGGAAAGACTACAATTTAAAATGGACTATTATGAAACTTTTTTAAAAAAAATTGATGATTTGCTTAAGCAAGACAAGAAAATCATAATTTGTGGAGATGTCAATACTGCCCATAAGGAAATCGACCTGGCGAGACCAAAGGAAAATGAAAAAGTATCCGGTTTTCTCTCTATGGAGAGGGAATGGATTGATCGCTTAATCCAGTTGGGATTTATCGATTCTTTTCGTGAATTTCATTCTGAACCTGGGCAATACAGCTGGTGGGATTATAAAACTAGAGCCAGGGAACGGAATGTAGGATGGAGAATTGATTATTTTTTTATTAGTAAAAATTTAAAGAATCATCTAAAATCAGCTTTTATCCAGTCAGAAGTT
>CAYWJZ010000074.1:2609-5854 GCA_964458635.1 uncultured Atribacterota bacterium | reverse complement strand
GATTCTCGTAAATTGGCGATTGAACTATTAGGAAAAGAATTGATGTGATTTTTAATATAGATAATTGTATAAAAAAGGGGAAATTAGAAAGTAGTCTTCAGTAATATTTAGTACTTTATGGTTCAAAGTAAGAAGTTTGTTCAAGAAAAATCTTGTCCCGGTTTCTAGAATATAAAAAAAGTTAAAGCTACAGTTAATCAGCAGAGAATTGTTTGTATATCTCGCTGCCATAAAGAAAGGAAACCTTATGAATAAACCTATTTGGTTTTTTGATAGCAAAAATTCAAAAGTTTATTCTACTGATAGAAAAAAAGCTGAAATAATTGTTATTGGCGCTGGTTTAACTGGTCTTTTGACTGCTTTATGCAGAATCTAATCAATGGGCAGTGCAGGCTTATACAGATCTGATTAAGAAAGAAGGGATTAATTGCCATTTGCATGAACATCCGGCTTATATTTATTCAGATGATGATGTGAATATTCTCAACAAGGAAAATGAGGCTGCTCTTTCCCTTGGCTTGCCATCATCTATGGAACCAGTCAGCATCAGCCAGAATAAAGCTCTCTGTTTTCGTAACCAGGCACAGTTTCACTCTAAACAATTTATGTTCGCATTGGCTGATAAGATTATCAGTAGGGGCAGTACAATTGGGGAGTATAGACGTGTAATAGATTTTGATGAACAAAACAAAAAGTGTGTTATCAAAACTAAAAATGAAAACTATGAATCAGATTATATTGTCATTGCTACATTATTCCCGATACAGGATCATTTTTTCTATGCAATGCGTCTTAAGCCTGTTCTGCATCATGGCATTGCCTATTTATATGAGAAGAAAGAATTTGACGGTATGTTTATTGGAGCGAAGGGAGTTTCCTTCCGTTATTATAAAGATTACCTGATTCTTGTTGGAGCTGATATGGCAATGGGGGATAATGAAGAGGCATACCAAAAGCTTGACTATAAAGCCAGAAAAAAATTTTCGGTTAAAGAAATAAAAACACGTTGGTCTGCTCATGATTTGCAGACGCCAGATATTATTCCCTTTATCGGTGCATATCATCCCGGTTCAAAAAGGATTTTTGCTGCTACAGGTTTTAAAGCCTGGGGAATTTCTCATGCCATGATAGCCTCCAAGATTATTACAGATTTAATTGCCGAACGGGATAATCCATGGACCTCTTTATATTCCCCTAACAGAACTAATAAAATATTGCCTGCTATGATCGAAAGATCTCAGGTTGCTTTGAAGAGGATAATCAGTAAAGAAAAACGCTGCTCTCATATGGGATGCGGATTAGTTTTTAACAATGCTGACCGAACATATGACTGTCCTTGCCACGGTTCGCGTTTTGATGAAGAGGGGAACGTATTGTGGGGTCCGGCAGTGAAGAAGATAACAGGGAAAAAGAGGTGAATAATGTTATTAGTTTGGACAAGCAAAAAAAAGGAAAGAAAATTCGGTTATATAAAGGATCATGAAAAAGAGAAAGGGAGATCTGAAAATAAGGCAGGGATAGTTGCTATTTTAAAAAAAACGGTAATAGAATATGAATGGATTTATATAGTTGTTGGTATTCTCGGTAATTTGTTCTTTTTTACGGGAAGTATGTTCTTATTGAGTGGACAGGCAACGGAAACAGTGAGTACATATCTTTGGATAGCAGGGTCATTTAATATGCTACTGGGTAATTTGGGTAAAGGGCTTGTTAAATATTACCGGAGCCATAAACTATAACCTGTTTGAAGGTGGATAACAACAAACCCGGCTAAAGATAATCTTTCAAAAGGAGTTTCTATCTCTTAAAAGATAATTTACTATGAAATTAGAAAAAATATTTTTCTTTAAAATGGATAAAGAAACTGGTAACCCGTGAACCTCGTTTGCTTTATTTTAATGATAATTTCTTATTTAAAGTTATGAAACAAGAAAGAGTGGCTGAAGATGAATTATGGGCTGCAGTTCGCTCTTCAGGATTGAGTGATTTATATCATGTTAAAGCAATTGTTTTAGAGACAGACGGTTCTTTCAGTATAGTAAAAAAATAAATAAAAATTATAAAAAGCAATGCCATTACTTCTAAATTGTACAACAAAAAATCCAGGCTATAAACAATGAAGAAGATATGATGATTGTCAAAACTTCACTGAGGAAGGACAGACCCGCATTAGTGAAAATAAGAATGCCTACCGTAGATAAATATATTATCATACATATTAAATAGTTCTTATCTTAATATTTTTTACTATTTAATTTAAAGGAATAAAAAATGTTAAGATGGGCTATTTTTTAATCAATTTTCCTGGAATTCTGTTGGGATGATATGATAAATTTGAATATACATTCTGAAAAAAAGCCGCTGTTTATATCTGCAAGGATTATGTTTGTATGGTGCCCACTGGTGATGTGTAGAAAATTTTGGAGTTATTAAAAAATAGATAAAGGTTATTAAGCACTGTGGTCATTTCAGGGGTGCCTTTTGGGCAGTGTGGGATAATAACTAATATTGGATTTTTAATATAAAATTTTAAAAATAAGGAAGGTGGTAATAATAATGGCTGATATTCTGAAAAGTATTTCTCCGGAAGAGCGCAAGAAATGCCGGAAAGCAGATATGCCGGAATGGGTTAAACCCATGCTGGCTAAATTGACTCACGAGTATTTCTCTGGGAAAGACTGGATCCTTGAGAGAAAGTTTGATGGAATGAGAGTATTAGCATATATTGACTCTGAAGGAACAGTTACTCTAAAGTCACGGAACAAAAAAATAGTTAATTTTCACTTTCCGGGAGTACAGAAGGCATTAGAAAAAATATCAATAAAGGGTTGTATTTTAGATGGAGAAGTAGTTACTTTTAACAAGAAAGGTCTGAGCGATTTTCAGGAGCTTCAACCACTGATACAGTCATCCAGTAGAGAGGAGTCTGATAAACAGAAAATAAAAGTTTATTATTATATATTTGATTGCCTGTACATAGAAAACCATGATATTACCCAATGCTCTTTGCTTTCCAGGAAAAACATCCTTTTCAACGAAGCTTTTGATTGGAAGCATCCTTTGTATCATACCCAGTATAGAAATAATGAAGATTTAAATTATTATAAGGAGGCCTGCAGCAAGGGATGGGAAGGGCTTATCGCAAAGTACACAGAATCTCCCTATATCCAAGGACGATCAAATAAATGGCTTAAATTTAAATGCCATTTGCAACAGGAATTTATTATCTGCGGTTTTACCGAACC
>CAYWJZ010000074.1:0-2509 GCA_964458635.1 uncultured Atribacterota bacterium | reverse complement strand
TTAAATTTAAATGCCATTTGCAACAGGAATTTATTATCTGCGGTTTTACCGAACCCTGGGGAGAAAGGATTGGTTTTGGGGCACTTCTTTTGGGATTCTACAGGAATGGGAAATTGGTTTATGCTGGTGAGGTAGGAACAGGGTATGATGAGGAAACCCTGAAAGATCTTCGTAGTAAAATGGAAAAGCTGAAACGTAAAACTTCTCCTTATGATGAGGGAAACCCCAGGAAAAAAGAAATACATTTTATAATGCCCAAATTAGTCTGTGAAGTGGCTTTTACGGAGTGGACTGATGATGACAAACTCAGGCATCCTCGTTATAAAGGATTGCGTACTGATTTAGATCCAAAAAATGTTCACAAAGAAGCAGAGAGTCTGAAAGCTGACTTATAGTTTTATTTAAAATGGTTTTGCCATAAAAAGATTAAAATAACCAGATTACAATTTTTTTCAGCTGAAACTTATATTATTTCAGAATATCATGGTTAAAGTATAAATAAAGATTCGAAAGAAAAAGAACTAAAAATTAAAAAAGAAACAAGACTCAATATCCACATATTTCTAAATTGTCAAACAAGAGGTCCAAGAAATGCTGAAAAATTACCAGAAAAAAGAATTAGAAATTAATAAAATAATAGGAGGCATTGATGATGCAACAAAATGTCCTTGTATCGGCAGCATTTTTATGGCTGGAGTTATTGCTGCAGAAAAAACCATAAAAAATTGGAAGAAACTAGGTGTGAGGGATAGTAAGTTGATTTCTTTAAAAAAAAGAATGGAATTTGAAAAAAAGATCAAAAGGACTGCAATTAAATTCAAAGTAACCCAGATTAATCCCAGAACTATTGATAATAAGTCCCTAAACCTAAATGAATGGCAGATGTTATCTTGCCTTGATATTATTTCAGAAATAGACCAAGAAGATGTGCAGAGTATATATATAGATAACTGGGAAAGAAGCGCGGTAAATTTTTTCAAAAGGATGAGTGCGGCTCTTATTGCAAAAGGGTCGGCACCTCGAGAAAATTATCATATGGTGGAAAAATTGGTCCCTGAACACTTTGCAGATGAAAACCACATAATTGTAGGTGCTGCTTCGATACTAGCGAAGAATGCTTCAGACCGGCAATACAAAAGATATAGAAAAAAATACGGTGATTTTGGGAGCGGCAGCCCCGGAGACCCAAAGACTCGTTTGTTTGTCTGGAAGCATAGGAATAATCCACCGGTGATTGTAAGGCAAAGCTGGAAAACATTTAAGCAGCTGTCAAAATTAAAAAACATTGAGCAGGACTATATCAGCAATCGTCATTATCAAAAATGCCTAATCCGGGAGGCTGAAAAAAGTTCATGTTAATCAAAATTTTAGGGACACGCGGTGAGATTGAAGCTTCTAAGCCATACCACTCAAGACATTCCGGTGTTCTGATAGATAATACCTTTTTATTTGATGTAGGTGAGAAAGAATATCTTCAACTGAAACCCGAGTATATCTTTATTACCCACTTGCATCCAGACCATGCCTTCTTCATGCGGAATCAAAAAGATTTGGAAAGAGAATATTTTTATCCGGGTAATTTTAAAAATAAAAAGAAATTTGGCGAATATCTCATTTGCCCCATTCCTACCCACCATAGCATCAAAGTTGACTCTCAGGCCTATCTAGTCCAAAAGAATGGCAAGCGGTTGCTTTATACCGGTGATCTGGTATGGATTGATAAAAAATATCATCCTTTAATAAATGATCTGGATGTAGTTATCACTGAAGGTAGCTTCATCAAAAAAGGAGGAATGATTCAGAAAGATAAAAAGACTAATCAAATTTATGGACATAAAGGTATTCCAGGTTTGGTAAATTTATTAGCTAAATATACTAATCAAATCGTTTTTATGCATTTTGGCTCATGGTTTTTTAAAGATGTTCCGGCTGCAAGAAAGAAAATAACTAAATTGTCTAATGAAATTAAATTAGTAGTAGCCTATGATGGGTATGAATTCCGAATTTAAGCAAATAATGTCAAGAGACGGTCCTTAAACTAAACTACTAAACTGAAGAATAATTTTGGAAAAGTTCTTGTAAGTATTAAACCTTATTAATTAAGTCTCAAAAGAAGGGAGATTGTATGAAAACAATTATTATATATGACACCAAATACGGCAGTGTCGAGAAAGTTGCAATGAAACTCAAGTCCCATTTAGAAAGTGAAGTAGATATAGTAAACGTAAAAAGCAAACCCGGTCTTTCTGATTATGGTATGATAATTTTGGGTGGTTCAATATATGGCGGAACGGTGCAAGCAGAATTGAGTAAATTTTCTGAGGATAATTTCCATGATCTTTTGCAGAAAAAAATTGCCCTGTTCATCTGTGCCCGGATCGAGAAAGAAGGTGCAACAGATTCCTATCTCTTAAAGAGCTTCCCAAGGCAACTATATGATGCTGCAATAGCTAAAGCTAATCTGGGACATGAAATTGACCTCAACAAACTTAATGATGAAGATCTGGCA
>CAYWJZ010000073.1:0-5859 GCA_964458635.1 uncultured Atribacterota bacterium | reverse complement strand
CTGAAAGAGCAAGGGCTTCAATCTGATCATGAGTTACATAAACAGCTGTTATGTTGAGTTCACTAAGAAATATTCTCAACTCTTTTCTGGTTTCTTCTCTGAGCTTTGCATCTAGATTACTTAAAGGTTCATCAAATAGAATAACCTTGGGTTCCGCAATTAAAGCTCTGGCAAGGGCCACACGCTGCTGCTGTCCACCTGAGATATTGGTTGCCGGTCGGTGTTCAAATCCTTCTAATCTCACAAATTGTAAGGTTTTTTTAACTCTCTTACGAATTTCCACCTTGGGAAGTTTTTGGATTTGTAGTGGGTAGGCAATATTGTTAAATACATCCATATGCGGCCAGATAGCATAGGTTTGAAACACCATGGCCAACCCCCGTTTCTCCGCCGGAACATATATACCATCTTTGCTAGACCATACCACCTCATCACCAATCGTAATTTCACCGGAATCGGGTGTTTCCAAACCAACAATACAGCGAAGAAGTGTAGTCTTGCCACAACCACTTGGGCCCAGCAAAGTAAATATCTGCTTACTGGGAATTGTAAGATTTACTTTGTCCAATGCTTTTATAGTCTTGCCTTCAGAAAAATAATACTTGCTGACACCTTTAATTCGGATTTCCACGGTTACCCTCCTTTGTTTACTGCTCAGCTGATATGATTAATAAACATTGAAGATTTCCCCAAACTCTTCTCCCCATTGTCGGATTTCTTCATCTGATAATTCCCGAATGGCAATTACCTCTGCCTTATCCATCTCTTCTATGGGAGGGAATACTCCTGGTGCCAAAACATATTCACCCACTTGCTCTGCTAATATCGACATAGCTTCTTCTGAGAGCCAGTAATCTACAAAATCCTTGGCTTCCTCAGGATTTGGTGCAGATGATGTCACAGCAATAGCCCGTGGAGTTCCTAAAAGAGGCTGTTCTATCCGGGCCCAATCCAAAGGTGCAGGGGCTTTAGTAATAATATATTTAGGCATGGAAATACCAATATGTTTTTCACCACTTTCTATCGGTGCAGGAGTAGGGCCAAAAGAAGCCACAAACATAGGATTGTTGGCAGCTAGACCTTCCAGAAAATCTCTCCAAGCTTCTTCTGTATCAAAGACATTCTCTTTCAGGCCTACCAACCAGGATATGGTAGTGGGATGAATAGACGGATTAGCCATAACAATTCTGTCTTTCCATTTAGGGTCTGTCAAATCCTCATATCTTTTCGGAGCATCTTCCGGGTCAACCATTTCTTTATTGTAAATAAGACCTACGTATTCAATTCCGAAGAGCTGAATACCTTCTTCCCTGGTCCATTCCGGGTAATCCTGGGCAACAGGAGAAATATATTCAGAAAGAACTCCCCTGTCCTTTAGTATTTCTAAAACAGTTATGGGAGCCTGTATCACATCAGCCTGTAACTTCCCTGCCTCAAACTCTGTAGTGACTGTAGACAGGAACTTATCAGCAGAGATACGGGTATACTCAGCATCAATACCTGTTTTTGCTTCAAAGGCTTCCATAATGGGCTCGATGGCAGTAATATTAGCATAAAAGGAAACTTTTTGTGCAGAAACAGTAAACCCTAAATATAAACACAAAATTAAAGTAATTCCAATAATAAACAAATTTTTTTTCATTTTTTAATTACCTCCAAAATATTTTAATTGATCTGATTTCGATTATACTAAATATCTGAATTTAATGGAAATACAATGTTATTTTTTACTTTTTTTGCAAACACCTCCTTAATTGATAATTGATCAAATTCAAGTATTATTATTTAGCTGCCAACAGGCAACTTGCGACTACTGTCCATAAAAAAATAGAAAAGGCTATTACCTCTATAATTTTTATTATACCATTTATAATAAATTTCATTAACCTTATAGCTATTCTTTTTTAGTATTTTTTTGTGCTACCAAATCCCAGACAAATCCTGGCAGATACAGATTTAGGGCTTTATATAATTTTAGTATTTTAATTTCTGCATCTCTATGATAAAATTATTAGTTATTAACAGTAAGAAATAAAAATTTATGATTATATGAAAAAAAATAAGGAAAATTCCAAAAAAAGATTGCAAAATATAAAAATACCAAATAATCCCTGGTCTTTGTCCAATCAACAAATTACAACAAATCTGGAAGTTATACCTGAAAAAGGTTTGACCTCTCAAGAAGCCCGGAAACGCAAGAAAAACTACGGACCAAACCAGATCAAAAAATCTAAACCAAAAAGCTCCTGGACAATATTGATAGACCAGTTTAAGAGTCTGGTTATTGTTGTCTTAGCAATAGCTGCCATTTTATCCTTCATATTCGGACAAACTATCGAAAGCATTGCTATTATCGGGGCAATTCTCATTAATACAATGATTGGATTTTTTCTTGAACTAAAAGCAGTTCGTTCAATGACTGCCCTTCAACAGCTGGGTATTGTTAAAACCAAAGTCAGACGTAATGGCTCTATTCATGAAATTGACGCTCAGGATCTTGTACCCGGTGATATTGTCTTGGCTGAAGAAGGAGATATTATAACTGCGGATCTCCGGATATTGGAAGCATCTAAATTACAAGTTAATGAATCCACCTTAACCGGGGAATCTCTTCCGGTAAATAAAAATTCCAAAAAACTGGGGAAAAATACCGCTCTGGCTGATCGTTCTAATATGCTCTATAAAGGAACATTTTTGACCAGGGGTAGTTCAGAGGCAATTGTTGTATCTACAGGTATGAACACAGAAGTCGGTCATATTTCTACAATGGTGCAAGAGACCGGACAGAATAAACTCACTCCACTGGAAAAAAAGTTAAATAAGCTTGCCTATAAACTGATCTGGGTAACCATTTTTATTTCAATAACCCTTGCCCTCATTGGCATATTATCGGGAAGAGAGCTGCTTCTAATGATTGAAACTGCTGTTGCCCTGGCCATAGCCTCCATACCGGAGGGTCTTCCTATTGTTGCCACTATCGCTCTGGCTAAAGGAATGGCCAGAATGGCTCAGCAAAATGCCATCGTCAACCAACTGACGACTATTGAAACACTGGGATCCACCAATATCATTTGCACCGACAAGACAGGAACTCTCACCGAGAATAAAATGTCAGTAAGTCAAATCTCTCTTTTCAATAAAGATATAGACTTCAACAATGAAAAAATAGATTCTAAAGCGAGCGATATCCTGAATATCCTTCTGGAAATTGGTGTCTTATGTAATAATGCTTCTTTGAATAAAAAATCAGACAAACCTCCAGTTGGCGATCCCCTGGAAATAGCGCTCTTGGAAGCCGGGGATAAAGCCGGAATAGATAGAGAAATTTTACTTCAGGAAAAACCAGAGGTCAGGGAAGTCTCTTTTGATCCAGAATTAAAAATGATGGCAACCATTCATAAAGAAGGTTCTGATTTCCTGTATGCAGTCAAGGGTGCTCCGGAATCTATTTTAGAGCATTGTACTAAAAATTATGCCCAGCAAAAACTCACCGCGGAAAGCAAAGAAAAATGGCTGAAGAAAGCCAATGAACTCGCAGCTCAAGGTCTCAGAATTATCGGAATAGCCAAAAAAAAGCTTTCCAATCAAGATAAATATCCCTATTCGGACCTCACTTTTCTCGGTATTTCTGGAATGTTGGACCCTCCCCGGAAAGAAGTTCCCAGGGCAATAAAAGAATGTCATGATGGAGGTATCAAAGTAATTATGATTACCGGTGATCAAGCATTGACTGCTAAAAAAATAGCAGCCTCTGTTGGATTAATCTCCGGCAAAGATGAAAAAATATATTCAGGAAAAGAAATTGCTGAAATAGACAACCTTACTGATAAAGACAAAAAAAAGATATTAGATGCCTCAATTTTTGCTAGAGTCAGTCCAAAAGAAAAACTCAATATTATATCACTCCATCAAAAAAATCATTCTATTGTTGCTATGACCGGTGATGGAGTTAATGATGCCCCGGCATTGAAAAAAGCAGATATCGGTATAGCTATGGGTAAACGCGGCTCTCAAGTAGCCCAGCAAGCAGCTGATATGATTCTTCAGGATGATGCTTTTTCAACTATTGTGGCAGCTGTTAAACAAGGGAGAACCATTTTTAATAATATTCGAAAATTCACCCTCTATCTATTATCCGGTAATGTAGGTGAAATCATGGCTGTCAGCATAGCTATCATTACCAATAATCCTCTTCCTCTTCTCCCGCTGCAGATATTATATCTAAATGTAGTTAATGATGTATTCCCCGCCCTTGCTCTTGGTTTGGGAGAAGGAGAAAAACATATAATGAACCAACCACCGCAAAAAAAGGAAATGCAGGTTCTAACCAGAAGGGAATGGATGGCTATTATCGGATATGGACTAATTATTGCCCTAACGGTCTTTGTCATTTTTTTTCTCAGTATGCAATTATACAACTTTGATCAATCTCAAGCGGTTACCATTTCCTTTTTAAGCCTTGCCTTTGCAAGATTATGGCATGTATTTAATATGAGAGACAGTCAATCTAATATAATCTACAATGAAGTTACCCGAAATAAATTCATATGGGCAGCTTTGGGTATATGTACAGTACTTTTACTAGGTGCGGTCTATCTACCCTTTTTATCAGCAGTCTTGTCCTTGGGGAATCCGGGAATAAATGGCTGGGTTTTAATTATCCTGTCCAGTTTAATTCCTGTGGCAATAGGGCAGTTAATAAAATTGACCTTCCCGAAGAAGTCTTCTCATAATAATCCTTAAATTCAGATTTATTTTATAATTCTAAACCTTTCGCTTTTTCATACATGTTTTTCCAGGGGTCTTCTTTGTGGCTTAATCGTTGAAAAATATTAGATAAATTATATTTTTGGGCATCCCCCAATGATGATAATTCAGACCAATGCAGCGGTGTAGCAATAGGTGCACCTTTTATTGCTCTAAGAGAATAAGGGGCTACCCCGGTCTGCCCAAAAGCATTTCGTAAGTAATCAAGAAATACTCTTCCTTTTCTTTCTTCTTTTCGCATCTCCGTAGTTAGTTTTCCAGGATATTGGTCAGCCAGTTCTTTGGCTGTTTCCCTGGCAAATTCTCTGATTTTATCAAAGTGATGTTCTGGATGTATCGGGATAATAATATGCAAACCTTTGGAGCCGGTAGTCATAACCAAAGTGTTTAAATCTTTCTTTTCAAAAATTTGTCTCAATTGTTGGGCAGCAAATTTTACCAAATCAAAATCATTGCTTTCCGGTGGGTCTAAATCAAAAATAATCTTATCAGGATGGGTAATATTCTCCTGAGTGCTTAACCAAATATGAAAAACCAGTGTACCCTGATTAGCCAGATATACTAGATCAGCCTTCTTCTCAACTATAACTAGTTTCTGATATCCATTTTTTTCTAAATTAACCCTCTTACTCTTTATCCAGGCAGGAAAATAATCAGGTATTTCCTTCTGATAGAATCCCTCTTTATTTATACCATCAGGAAATCTTTGCATGACCAATGGGTGTCCCTTCAAATGGGGGATCATATAATCAGCTATTTTTCTATAATAGTTTATAACCTCTTCTTTACTATATTTTTTATCCGGATAAAAAATTTTATCTAGATTTGATAATTCAATTGATTTTTGATTAATATTTATCTTTTTTATTTCACTCATTATTCTTCCTTGTAAATTTTTCTCTGATTTTTTTGTGACGCACTCCCAAAATTGGAGAAATGGAATATAATTTTAACTTGTATACTGTTGACTTCTCTAATTATTAACTTAATGATAATAAAATATTGTATAAGTGTCAAAGATTAGCCAGGGGGAATTCTCATAATTAACTAAATCATTAGCATAAGGTATTTAGTTTAGCTATATAATTCTAT
>CAYWJZ010000072.1:4011-5942 GCA_964458635.1 uncultured Atribacterota bacterium | reverse complement strand
GAATACCGGAAAGGATATCTGAGAGTATTTTTCTACTACGGGTTACATTATTTATTTAGATGGTAAGCTAAATAATTCGGTATTTGTGCTAAAATATTTTTTTATAGAATAATAAAATTAGAATATAGAAAAGATGTAGAAAAGTTGAAAAAGATAAACCATTAAATTAATAATTTATCACAAAGAAAATGAGATTGGATATGAATTTTAATTACCAGAAAATCTTAAAAAAATCGGAAGAATACAAAACTGCTATTGGTAAATTTTTAAGAGAGCTTATTGCTATTCCCAGTAGAAGTGGGAATGAGAAAAATGTGGTGCTACGGATTAAAGAAGAAATGAAAAAGATAGGATTTGACCGTGTAGAGATAGATTCAATGGGAAATATCTTAGGATATATTGGTAATGGGAAACATTTAATTGCTATGGATGCCCATATTGATACCGTAGGAACAGGTGAATTAAATTTATGGAAACATGACCCTTACCTGGGTTATGAAGATGAACAAATTATTACTGGACGGGGTGCCAGTGACCAGAAAGCCGGAATGGCATCCCTGTTATATGCCGGTAAGATTATTAAAGAACTTGGACTGGTAGATGATTATACCTTGCTTATTACCGGCACTGTTCAGGAAGAGGATTGCGAAGGTCTCTGCTGGGAATACATCATTAACGATAAACAGTTAAAACCGGAATTTGTCTTGATTACCGAACCAACTTCATTGAATATCCACAGAGGACAAAGAGGGAGAACAGAAATTGAAATATCCACTTATGGAGTAAGTTGTCACGGCTCGGCTCCCGAAAGAGGGGATAATGCAATCTATAAAATGTTACCTATTATCCAGGAACTGCAAACTTTACATGAGAAATTGAAGGGCAGCGAAACCTTTTTAGGGAAAGGTAGTCTGACTGTCTCTGAAATATCCTCTGCCTCACCCTCCCGATGTGCTGTTCCCGATAGTTGCACTATTATTGTCGATAGAAGGCTTACTTTGGGAGAAAGTGCGAAAGGTGTTTTAGAAGAGATTAATAACCTATCAACGGTAAAGGATGCAAAAGCCCATGTCTCGATTACTGATTATTACAACCCTTCTTACACCGGACTCAAAACTCCTGTCAGGAGTTTTTTCCCGGCATGGCTACTAGAGGAAGAGCACCCCATTTGCCAGATGATGATAGATGCCTGTCAGAAAATGTTTAACTCAAAACCGAAGATAGATAAATGGGATTTCTCTACCAATGGGGTATCGATTATGGGTAAATATGGAATCCCCTGTATTGGATATGGTCCGGGCAGCGAAAATCAGGCACATGCTCCCAATGAAAAAGTAGAAAAAAGTGAATTGGCAAAAGCAGCCGCCATTTATGCAGCCATTCCAAAAATATATCTTCATGATTATCATCAATCAAATATATAGTAATTTACCCGATATTGTTGATAGTGGTTGATACCAATAATGAGAAATGGTAAATAGAGATTGATATTTAAAATTAAATTTCTTTGCTAATCTTTCTAATATTTAGAGTGAATATATGCAAATTCTGATTAAGGCCGTTCTAAGTGTAACGATCATTCTATTGGCTACTGCTATTGGTAAAAGAATACCTTCTGCAGCTGGTTTGATTGGGGTCATGCCCCTTACCGGAGCTGCAATCATTCATCAATGGCTGCTCAAATAATACAACAATAATTTACTTTCTCAGAAAAAATTTTGACACAGACAAAACAAAATAGTTGACAAAAGATTTTCATTGTATATAATTAGTAGTAATTACTATATAGTAATTATGCCGTATAATGCAGATTGAAAAAAAATATAAATATTAAATATATAGTAATTATAAATTTAATTTAATAAGGAGGATTTTTAAAATGGCTAAAGTAGCAATCGAAATGGTAAAGAAAGCAGGGGTTGATGTTGACA
>CAYWJZ010000072.1:1380-3911 GCA_964458635.1 uncultured Atribacterota bacterium | reverse complement strand
AAAATGGCTAAAGTAGCAATCGAAATGGTAAAGAAAGCAGGGGTTGATGTTGACAAGTTATTGAATTTACTTATTGCAAATGCATCTGCTGAGTTGACCACATTCTATTATTACACAATTCTTCGTGCTAATTTGATCGGACTGGAAGGGGAAGGGGTTAAAGAAATAGCTGAAACAGCTAGGATTGAAGACCGGAATCATTTTGAAGCACTAATACCACGTATTTATGAGCTAGGTGGTAAATTGCCCGATGATATGAAAGAATTCCATGATATTTCCGCTTGCCCACCG
This sequence comes from uncultured Atribacterota bacterium, assembly GCA_964458635.1. GTDB lineage: Bacteria > Atribacterota > Phoenicimicrobiia > Phoenicimicrobiales > Stramentimicrobiaceae > CAYWJZ01. Next base: position 3,620 of record CAYWJZ010000072.1, on the reverse strand, counting down.
GCAAATCTACCTAGTGATCCGAACAATACCAAGGAAATTATTAAGGTTTTAGTCGAAGCCGAGCGGTGTGCTGTTCGGGGATATACAGATATTTGTAACCTGACTGCCGGAAAGGATCATCGTACCTATGATTTAGCAATGGCGATTCTCAATGAGGAGATCGAACATGAATCCTGGTTTTCTGAATTTCTTGGTGAAGGTCCGTCAGGACATTTTTTACGTCGGGGTGAAACATCTCCTTTTGTATCCAAATTTTTAAGATAAGACGATATTAACATAAAGATTTTTTAGTAAGCCTAATAAGAGACAGACTCTTTTAAACAAGAGAGCCTCTGTCTCTTATTTTTTTATTTTCTTTTGCCTTTTTTGTAGTATAATGTATTTCAGAATAAATATTTCCTTTTTTCTTTGGAAATAGTAGTTCAATTTTTTCTTTCCAATCGAATGGAGGTAATAAAAATAAAAACAATCAGCTTCAAAAATCAACATCTATTGCAATTTATATTTATATTTTTCTTTTTATTCTTTTTTTTGTATTTTGTCGGTAACGCAGAGCAGGAGCGCAGTTTTCGGATCACCGATTACCAGGCTCAGGTGGAGATATTGGAAAATGGGGATGCCCGGGTGAGTGAAATCTTTACCTATGAGTTTGATGGGAAATTTAACGGTATTATCAGGAGTATCGGGATTACTGGTTCAGATGGATTAGAATACTTCAGGGCTTCTCAGTATTCCCCCCAGAAAAAGACATTGGAAACTAGCAGAGAAATGGAAGACCAAATGGTTACTTTCCGAATTTATGACCAATCGGCCAATGAAAGAAAATCCTTCTTACTGGAATATCAACTAAAAAATGTAGTGACAAAATATAATGATATTGCTGAATTTTACTGGAAGTTTTTTGACCGCAGTAATAATTCACCTATCGGTCGGGTACAAATTGAAGTATCTTTTCCTGGCAAAACGCTAAATACAGAAGACTTAAAAGTATTTGGTCATGGTCCGGATAACGGGCAGGTATCTATCTTGGACAGTGGAGCCGTCTTATATGAAGTGGAAAGTTTAAGAGCAGGAGAGATGGTCGAAGCCAGAGTTCTTTTCCCACCTGAAATTGTTCCGGTCGCCGGCAGAGTGGTGAACAAAGAACAGTTTAACCAGATTATGCAGGAAGAACTGAATTGGGCGAAGAAAACTGACCGGGAGAATATTTTCATACTTTTCGGCTTACTGCTTATACCTGTTATTATTGTCTTGAATATTATCATGGCTATCAGGCTTTATTTTAAATATGACCGTGAACTTAAACCGGAAATGGAATTGGACTATTACCGGGAATTACCTCATGATATCACCCCGGCAGTCTTAAGCCACTTAATGAGTTTTCAGGGAGCAGGGACTAAAGATATTATGGCTACGTTGATGGATTTGACCCGAAAGAAATATCTACAGATAGAAGAAACAACAAGCACTGGCTGGATGAAAAAGAAAGATTACAAATTTATTCTTTTGAACAAGAATACTTCCTCTTTAAAACAGCATGAAACTAATTTGATTAACTGGTTTTTCTATAGTATCGGAAATGGTGAATCTGTTACCTTAAAAGAGATTGAAAATTATTCCAAAGCATCCAGAACCCAAAGTTCTTTTCGTCATCAGTATTTGCAATGGCAAAAAGCCGTGAAAAAGGAATTTAAAAAATACAATTACTTTGGTAAATCTAAAGAAGGTTTTAAGGCCTCATTAAAAATATTTTTGTTGGAATTAGCTGGTGTTTTGATATTATCTGTGGCTGTATCTTTCTTTGGTTTTCCCTGGATTATCTTTGCCCCTTTGTTGATGACCGTCATTATTACCGGCATAGGATTAGTTATCTACGGAGGCTTAATTAGAAAAAAGACCCAGGAAGGTGTTAATGAGTACCATAAATGGTTAGCCTTTAAAAGGTTTTTGCTGCATTTCAGCAACATGAAAGATTATGAGATTCCCTCACTGGTTATCTGGGAACATTATCTGGTTTATGCCATTTCTCTTGGGATAGCCGAAAAAGTCATTTCGAAATTACGAATTGTGCTGGCTGATCAGAACATCAATATGCGTAATTCAGTTTTACTTTATCATATGACAGATAGGAGTGGTCAGTTAAATGCATCTGTTTTCCGCTCTTTTGATAAAGCCTTCAGTAATTCGCTGGTGAGAACAAGTGCTTCCAAAGGCTCCGGAGGAGGATTTTCCTCCGGCGG
>CAYWJZ010000072.1:0-1280 GCA_964458635.1 uncultured Atribacterota bacterium | reverse complement strand
TTTGCAGTTGCAGAAAGCTATCCGGATTTGAAGGCCAGTACCAATTTCCTGAATTTGCAAACACAACTAAAAGATACGGAAGACAAAATTGGATTTTCCCGACAATTCTATAATGACACTGCCATGAAATACAATATCGGCATTGTAAAAGTACCAGCTTCTATCATTGCCAGTCTTTTGGGATTTAAAAGCCGTCCTTATTTCCAGGCAGAGGGTGAAAGCAGAGAGAATGTGGAGGTTAAATTTTAACTATTTTTATTGACATTCAATAATACAGATGATTAAATTATATTAAATTTGCTGAAAATGTATTTAAAGACCCAAAGAGTAAATATACTTATGATTTATAGCACAATTAAGAAAATAATAGCCATAACAGCTTTCAGGCAAGCTCTATTGAGATATCAAAAAAATAGGGCTTGTTTTTATTATTGCTATATCCTGATGATAGGAATTCTTCTTTCATTATTTTTATTTACCCATTCTGTCTGTGCTGAAGAAAACCCAAAATTCCTGATTATACATCTCGATGCTATTTGTTCAAATGATTTTTTTCAGTATATGGAAGAAGGTTATCTCCCTAATTTAGAATCTGTTTTTAGTAACGGAAATATGATTCAATACGGATTAAGTCTTTTTCCGGGTGGAACAGAAATTATTTATCCACGTCTTAAGGAAGGATTGGATAATTCAATAGGGGAAAGTGTGGGATGGGGTTATTTTGACCGGGAAAAAGAAAAGAATATACCACCATATAAAACATTTTTCTATATGTTTTCCCAGATTCCTCGAAGAGCAAGAGCCAGTTTTGTTTATGGAGTACCTTTTTTGGATATCTTTCATTTTTTACCCATGAGCAATATTCCGGAGTTGTTAGAGACTTATAGAGTGGTAGAGTTAATCTGGTTTGCTACTGATTCTACCGGTCACGCTTTAAGCCGGAAAAAACACTTTGAAAGTGTACGACGTTTTGATCGTTATTTTGGTAATCTGGTGAAGCGACTAAAAGAAGAAGTCAATTTTATTCTTTATAGTGACCATGGCATGTGTTTTGATAACCCAAACAGAATTTATCAGGATAAAGAATTAAAAAGAATTGTCGAAAAAGATTTAGTGTCATTTATATATCCGAATATATATATTAATGATCCTGAATTAAAGGATTTCTATGCTCTAAAAATTGTACAGGAAAGTGAAATTGATTTTACCTTCTATCAGAAGGATTCAAATCAGGTGATTGGATATTCCCGTTTTGGAAAGGTTATTTTTAATGAGAGAGA
>CAYWJZ010000071.1:0-5968 GCA_964458635.1 uncultured Atribacterota bacterium | reverse complement strand
GAAAGAGGGAAAAATATAGTTGAAAGAAACTGCCCTATGAGGAAACAAAAAATATCCTGTCAGCAATGTAAACCATGTTCATTGTTGTCCGGCTGGGGTGGCGGAGGTGCTTTCAGTGACGGTAAATTAAATTTAACGGGTAGCATCGGAGGCCATTTAACAGATTACTTTGATGATGAAACACTGGAAGAATTGATTCAATATGTAGATACCAGATATCTGCAATTTGGGGCTAACAAAAATATTTATGGTAACAACCAACAGGAAATCGATCTTCTCAAGAGAGAAACGGCAAAGGCAAATTTGGAGTTTATTCCGGCAAAGATTCGTCATTTAGGTACTGAAAAGTGTTTTCTGATATTGAAAAAAATTTATGATTACCTTGAGAAAAAAATTGAGATCAGGACTTCTGTAGAAGTTGATCGAATTATAGAAGAAGATAACCGGGTAAAAGGAGTTGTAACCAAAGCGGGAGAAAAAATAAATGGTAGGTATGTAATCCTTTCCCCCGGTAGAGTAGGGGCTGAATGGTTAAAAAGAAAGGCATGGGAATTGAAATTAACAATTACTAACAACCCGGTTGATGTTGGTGTAAGAGTAGAGCTTCCCGCCACTATTCTGAAATCTATAACCGATATCTTTTATGAATCAAAATTTATTTTCTATACCTCTTTATTTGATGATAAGGTACGCACTTTTTGCATGTGTCCTTACGGAGAAGTTGTCATGGAATACAATGATGGAATAACAACCGTCAATGGACATAGTTACCATAATAGAAAAAGCGATAATACAAACTTTGCTCTCCTTGTTAGCACTAAATTTACAGAACCTTTCAAAGAACCAATTGCTTATGGAAAATATATTGCTCATCTGGCCAATATTTTAAGTGGAGGAGTTATCGTGCAACGACTGGGGGATTTAATCTCAGGAAGAAGATCCACTGGTGATAGGATAAAACATTCTATTGTTACACCAACACTAAAAAGTGCTACCCCTGGTGATTTAAGTTTTGTGCTACCTTATCGCATACTCAGTGATATTATTGAAATGTTAAAAGCCCTGGATAAAATATCACCAGGTATATATAGCAAACAGACTTTATTGTACGGGGTAGAAGTTAAATTTTATTCAGCGAGATTGGTTTTATCTGACAAACTTGAAACAAAAATAAATAACCTTTTTGCTATAGGTGACGGAGCAGGCATTACCAGGGGGCTGGTACAGGCATCCGTTTCAGGAGTAGTTGCTGCCCGGGAAATAAAAGAAAGATTGAAAAGAAACCTATGAAAATATTATTAACCAACGATGATGGAATTCATGCACCAGGTTTGAAAAAGCTAAACAAAAATTTGAAAGAATTTGCAGAGGTTATTGTGGTAGCTCCTGACCGGGAAAGAAGCGGGTCAGGCTGTTCTGCCAGTATTTATCAAACAGTGAGGTGCCAAAAAATATGGTCAGGGAAGGATTTTCAAGGATATGCCTTAAGTGGAACACCTGTAGACTGCATTATGATTGGATTAGAGATGTTTACTGAAAAGGACAAACCTGATTTGATTATTTCAGGGATTAATGCCGGGGCAAATTTGGGACGTGATATATTTTACTCCGGAACTGTTGGAGCTGCCATAGAAGGGGCATATCATAATATTCCTTCTATAGCAGTTTCTATCAATCAGAAAGAAGAACCTTATTATGACACTGCTGTAAAAGTAATCGGAAAAATAATTCAAGCAATACCTTTGGAAAATTTTTGTCAGCAACAAGTATTAAATATTAATATCCCTAATGTGGTATATTCAGCTATAAAAGGTATTAAATTAACAAAACTTGCCCGTATTTTTCATCAAAAAAATATTCAGAGGATTTACTACTCAGAGCATGCAGAGTACTTTTGGATCGAAGGGAGTCAACCGGAAGGAGTAATGGAAGAAAACAGTGACTATTGGGCAATTTGTAATAACTATATTTCTATAACATCTGTTTCGCTTGAATTAATGCAAAATCCTTCTTATGGTTACCTTGATAAGTGGGTGCATAACCTGAAAATTTAGAGAAAAGCCATTAATTTACCGGAGAATACGGAGAAATAGTCAAATGAACGAACAGATATATTTAATAGTAATTTTGATATTTGTGATATTCATGTTATCCAAGTTAATTGCCAGAATGATGAAAACAAATTATCAAAAATATAGAATACCTATTCTTTATGGCAGGGTATTGTTGGGATTTCTACTGGCAATGTTTTTTTATATTATTTACCTGATCTTAAAAGGAGAAGATGTTATCAATAGGCTAATGGGTTAGCGTGATTTATCTTTATTACATGAAAGGAGCGGGAAACGGGGTTTGAACCCGCGACCTTTGGCTTGGGAAGCCAACGCTCTACCAACTGAGCTATTCCCGCAAAATAATCTTGCAGATTTTTATTATATATTAAAATAGTTGGGTTTTCAATCGTCTTTTCAGGAATTTATCTTTTCAGGAATAGATCTCATAAAAGAAAAAATGTAATAAAAATAGGAGGAAATGAAAAGAAAGTGTATCAACGTAATTATTATCGAAACAACAAATCAGGAAAAAAAAATAAAATAATTCGCAAAATTATATTACCTGTTCTGGCAATTTTTTTTATCTTATCATTTGTATATGGGATTGATTTATTAATCCATAGAGAAGAGATTTACCCAAATGTTGTGGTGATAGACCAGGAAATTGGTAAAATGGATAAAAATCAAGCCAGGCAGATAGTTGCATCAAAGGCTGAAAAAATAGTTTCCAGGCCTCTGTTGCTCAAGTATGAGGGGTTGGAAATAACTTTAAATCCAAAGGAAAAATTAGGTGCCACCATCGATATAGAAAAATTAATCGATGAAGCATATTCAACTGCCAGGCAAGGATTATTGTGGCAGAGAATAAAAGAAAGAATATCTTTAATTAGAAAAAATAAAGATATACAAATTTCAGCTTTTTTAACATTTAATCAGGATAGCTTTGAAAAGTTTTTTTCCCAGCTTCGATCTCAAATTGAACAATCAGCCAGAGATGCATTGGTTGATTCGAATAGAATTATTCCTGCCCAGACCGGAGTTAAGCTAAATCGCTCAAAATTGGCTGAGGAGATACAAAAGAAATTGACTGATGCTATAGATATTGATACACCTGTGGAAATAACCTTGCCTGTCCATTTTCAGAATCCGGATATTTCGACCAATAAACTGCTTGCACAAATAGGGATATCGCAAGAAATTAGTACTTATGAAACATTACTGAAGGGGAAGGAAGAGAATACCCTTTATAATATTCAGAAAGCTTCTGAAGAAGTTAATGGAATTATATTAAAACCGGGCGAAAGTTTTTCGTTCAATCAGTTGATTGGGCCGGCAGAAAAAGAAGATGGCTACAAAGAAAGTATAATTATTGTTAATGGTCAGTTTGTTAATGGATATGGCGGAGGTGTTTGCCAGGTTTCTACAACTTTGTACAATGCGGCTTTACTTGCCAATCTTCAAATAATGGAAAGATATAACCATTCGGTATACGGAGACGCTACAAACTATGTTCCACTGGGTAGAGATGCTGCAGTTTTTTATGGATACAAGGATCTAAGATTTAGAAATTCGTTAGATCAACAAATAGTTATATTTTGTGAAATTGAAGGTGATAAATTATTAGCAACGATTTTTGGAGAAAAACCATTAGATAAGAATATTAAAATAATTACTCAGGATAAAAAAATTCATAAATATGATATTATTGAGATAAAAGAAGAAAATATCAGAAATGTAGAAAATCCTGTTTTACAGGAGGGGGTTCCCGGATACAGCATTAAAACATACCGTTTGGTTGTAGATCAACAAGGTGAAAGAAGAGAGCTCCTTTCCCAAGATCAGTACATAAGTGTTCCCGAAAAAGTCTTGGTAAATTAACAGGCTATCAGGAGGTAAGTATTATTGTCTAAAAAAAATGTTATATCTATGCAAAAAAGCCTTGGCTTATCTTTTTGTGTTACTCTGCTGCTATTTGTAATAGCAGTATTTTCTTCAGAGGTCAATAGTAGGGAACTGCTCAATAAAACAGAAATTGCCATTTGTGAGGGGACAAACTATCAAACTGTTGCTTATATTGTCTCTTCTAACCAGGAAGGGCCAACCGTAATGATTATGTCCGGAGTTCACGGTAATGAACTGGCAGGCATCGAAGCAACTAAAGAATTATTAGAAAAACTTGAGCCTAATAAAGGAACAGTTATTATTATTCCGGAGGTTAACATAGAGGCATGCAAAAAAGGTGTTCGCATGTTGCCTTCTGAAGAGGATTTAAACCGCATATATCCAGGAGATTCTAACTCACAGGGTATACATAAATTGGCAGGTGAGATATTTGAAATTATAGAAGAAAATGAAATTGATTTTCTGTTAGATCTACACGAATCCATCGAATTCTATCAAAAAAACTCTTCTCATTATGGACAGACTATTATCCTTGATAGTGATAATAATGAAATTCTCCAGGAGATAAGCAACTACCTGATTAAACAGTTAAACCAGGAAGTTATTCTCCCGGAGAATAAATTTGAGGTAATTTCAGAACCCATAAAGGGATCCAGCACTTATGAGGCCTTACATCAATATAATATACCCGGTATTACTTTTGAAACATGCACCAAAATAGAACTCAAAAAAAGAGTAGCTTTTCACTATCATTGTATTCAAAGTATACTTAGATATTTTGATATAATATCGTCATAATCATACATAATCATAATTTTTTATTCGTCGAGATTGTCCCCTGATTCTTCGTTTTCAATGATTAGTTCTTCAGAATCCTGTGTTTCTTCATCTGTTGAGTAGTTTTCTACCGAAAGTTCCTGATCTTCGGCTTCTTCGGTGTCATCTAATTCTGAAGTAAAGTCATAATGAATTTTTACATTGGCATCTTCCCGTAATTGAGCTAAAAGAGCTTCAGTTCTTTCATTTTCTTTTTGGGATGATAATATATTTTCAATTTCTTCTTCGGCTTCTTCATATGTAAGCTGATGTTCTTCTTGAATGTCATCACAAATAATAATATGATAGCCATATTCAGTCTGAACGATATCACTTATTTCACCAACTTCTAAAGCAAATGCCGCCTCTTCAAATTCACTTACCATTTGACCACGGCTAATATAACCAAGATCTCCACCTTTTTCTGAGGAGGGCCCTATCGATTTTTCCTTGGCTAATTTATCAAAATCAGCAATCCCGTCATCCAATTGATTTAATATAGTTTGTGCTTCTTCAGTGTTTTCAACTAATATATGCCTAATTTTTCTTTTTTCCGGTTCAAAAAAATTGTCTGTATTTTCTTCATAATATTGAGTCATTTCTTCTTCGGTGATCTCAATTTTTTCAGATTCCTGTTCAACGGTTTTTTCTATCATTAATTGTCTCTTCAGACTATCTTTTAGTTGATTGATAGTTAAATTATTCCTTTTCAATATTTCATTAAATTCTTCTTCTGAATCAAAATTGGCTTTGATCTGCTCCATCTCTTTGTTAACTTCATTGTCGGAAACACGGATGTTTTGATCCTGTGCATATTGATATAAGAGAGTTGAATTAACCAGTTGTTCTGTAACACTGTTTTTAATGGAAGCCAATGTTTCGTCTGTTATGTTGGATAGGGTTTGGCTATCGTATCTGGATATAAAACTGCTAAAGGCATTTTGCCATTGTTGATAACTTATCCCGGTATCGTTAACTTCAGCAATTAAATTTCCTGAGCTTTGTGGATTGTTGCCTGAAGATCGGTATTGGCCGAGTCCATAAAAAATTGAGACAACAAAGGCAATAACCATAACCAGAAGAATGGGTTTTAAATTCTTTCGAATAAATTGCATAATGGTATTAGATCTCCTTAAAATTATTTTTGATGTCGACTATAAATATAATAGCAGCAACAAATTTTGTCAAATATATTA